>JACCWU010000081.1 GCA_013697465.1 Actinomycetota bacterium
CGATGAGATCCGGCTGCAGGCCGATCGACAGCAACCGCTCGGCTTGGACGGCTCGGTGGCGCCGTAGCGCCTTCGTCACGAAGTCCGGCAGAGGGAGATCGCGCTTGCCGGCCGAGGATTTCGTAGGGCCGAAGTGGAGCGCCCCCTCCGCGTAGGTGAGCGTCCGCCGTACGTGCACCTGATCGTCCACGTCTTCCCAGCGGAGCGCCAGAACCTCCTCACGGCGGAGTCCGAGCCCGAGTGCGAGGTGCACGGCCACATCCCAAGGATCCTCCCCGCGAACCACGTCGAGGATGCGCGTCGCCGTGGCCGCGTCGATCACCTCGAAGGCCGGCTCCTCCCCCACGGGGCGATCGACGAGCCGGGCCGAAGCGACGTTCTTCCCGACGTACCCCTTGGCCTCGGCCCTCGAGAGTGCCTGAGAGAGCACCCGGAGCACGTCCGCGACGCTCTGTGGCGCGAGCTTGCCTTCGGCGAGGAGTCGATCGCGGAGCTTCTCCACGTGGGACGTCCGCAGATCCATCAGCCGAACGCGGCCGATCACGCGTGACACGTGACCGACGGCGTCCCGGTATCGCTGGCGCGTGGTCGGCGCGAGTGGCCGGCCACGTTTCGAGAGGGCCGCGACCCCCGGCAACCACTCGTCGATTAGGTAGCGCTCGAGCGGTTGGCGCCCGTCGGCCAGCTTGCCCTCGTCTCGTTCCCGGAGGAGTCTCGTGAGCTCGCGCTGGGCGTCCCGCTTCGAGCCGGTGACGGTCCGCGTGACCTGACGGCGCTTGCCGGCGTCGTCGAACCCGTCACTCACGACGATCCGCCAGACGCCAGGTCGGCGTTGGGTGATGTGCCCTCTCATCCGATGCCTCCTTCGAGCCTCTCGAGCTCGGCGGCCCACTCGTCAGGGAGCTTGGGCGGGGTCAGGTCGTCGGCTCGCATGTCGTCGTGGACGCCGAGGACAGCGCGGAGTCGGTCGGCGAACCTACCTCGGGCCGTCTGCAGGGCGCTGTCGTCTCCGACGTATGCCGACCGTCGGAGATCCGCGTGAGCGCGGTGCGCCGCGTCCTGCGCGTCGTGGAGCCTTTCGTAGAGCCGTAGTGGCCGTGCGGCGTCCTTCCATTCCGCGTAGCCGATGGCTTCCCGCGCCGTGGTCGCCAGCGGGCCGACTCCGGCGAGCCATTGAGTCGCCAGGTCGGCGTGGATCGTGCTCTTGGGCGTGACTGCTACGTGCTCGCCCCGCTTGAGAGGGAACACGAGCAGGGGCGGGGGGACGTTCAGCGCGGCGGCGAGTAGCAGAGCCTCATCGAGGGAGATCCCCCGCTTGCCGTTCTCGATCTTCGTGATCGCGACTCGCCCGAGGTGTCCTCCGAGCGCGGTGATCCGCTTGGAGAGCTGCTCGACGGTCAGACGGCGCTTCTCCCGCCACACCGAGATCTGGTCAGCCATCACCTCGCTCGGCCGCTTGGCGCGCTTCACGATGCCCCCCTTCGGGCGTGTGTACGGATTCGGAACAAGATAGTACGGGATTCTTGCGAGTTCAAGTGCCTGCGATATGTTCCGAACAAGAACCTCGGCGCACGAAAGGAGAACGGCCCCGAGTATGGAAGAGCTCCTGTCGCCTCGAGAGCTGGCGGACTACCTGGGAGTGCCGCCTCGCACGATCGATGACTGGCGGTATCGGGGACTCGGTCCCCCGAGCCTCCGGGTGGGTAAGCACGTTCGCTACCGGTCAGCCGATGTCGAGCGCTGGCTCGCAGGGCGAGCCGCCGCACAACCCAGGGCGGTCACTCGATGACGGAGCTGCTCACGCCGAAGGAGGTAGCTCGCCGCTACGGAGCGCCTCGAGATTTCGTCTACTCAAGCCTGCAGACGGGGCGCCTCAAGGGAATCAGACGAGGAACACGGTGGCTGGTGGCGACCTTCGCGGTCGAGGAGTGGCTGCGGCTGGAGACGGCAGACAGCGACGGGCACGGGGAGCCATGACCGAGACGCGTTTCCTCGAGCGCGAGGCCGAACGGGAGACGGCCGGAGGGTCCGCGTGACCGCTGAAGCCGACCTGACGGCGGAGGAACAAGCCGCATTCGATCGCGTCGTTCGCATGTTCCCTGGACCGGAGCACTCGAGGCGCACACCCCCGAGTCGCGTCAACGCTACGAGCAGTTGCTCGCCGCGCAGACGCGGACGGCTGACGCCGAACGAGGCTGGACGACACTGCCCCCATTAGGCGAGGTCCCGGACCCTCGGCTCGTCGACGGCCTCAGCTTCGTCCTCGGCGCTGTCGGTGATGTCCCGGCCGTATGGGGCAACGGCGATGACGTCTTGTGGGCCTCGGGCGAACCGCTCTTGATCGTCGCTCCCGATGGCGTCGGCAAGACGACCCTCGGGCAACGACTCGCGCTCGCCCTACTCGAGCTGGATCGAAACGTCCTCGGCTATCCCGTGGCCCCCGTCGACGGAGGGGTCCTGTACATCGCCGCCGACCGACCCGCTCAGGGCGCCCGCTCGCTCTGGCGCATGGTCGGGCACGACACGAAATCGCACGGACGGCTGAAGGAATCGTTGCTCGTCTGGAAGGGTCCGCCGCCCTTCAATGTCGTGAAGGAACCGGAACGGCTTGCGAACTGGGCGCTCGAGGTTGGCGCGTCCGTCGTGATCTTGGACTCTCTCGGCTTCATCGCGCCCGAGCTCATCAAGGACGAAACGGGTTCGGCACTC
>JACCWU010000102.1 GCA_013697465.1 Actinomycetota bacterium
GCCGCCGGTGGTGCGCTTCTCACGTTCCCATCGTTGCTCGCGGCATGCGGTGGTGGCGGAGGCGGTGTGTTGGACGTCCTCAACTTCTCGAACTGGACGTACTACATCGACACGAAGAAGCCTACGACGTTCGAGCAGTTCGAAGAGCAGACGGGGATCACCGTCAACTACTACGAGGACATCGACGACAACGCCACGTACTTCGCGAAGGTGCAGGGGCCCCTCTCGCAGGGCCAGCGCATCGACCGCGACATTTTCGTGTTCACCGACAACTCGAGGTTCCCGGGGCTTCTCGTCGACCAGGGTTGGGTGCAGAAGCTCGACAAAAGCCTCATCCCGAACATGTCCAACCTCATCCCTGCACAGGCGAGCCCGCCCTTCGACCCCAACCGCGACTACTCGCTGCCGTGGTTCTCCGGGATCACGGGGATCGCGTGGAACACCAAGCTCACGGATCCCGTCCGCACGATGGAGCAGTTCTTCACCGATCCGAAGCTCAAGGGCAAGGTGACGATGCTCCAGGAGCTCGCGGACTCGGTCGGCCTCACGATGCTCGCGAACGGCGACGACCCGAGCACGGTCACACCCGAGACCTTCGACTCGGCCGTCTCCACGATCAAGGACGCGGTCGACTCGGGCCAGATCCAGAAGTTCTATGGGAACGCCTACACCGTGCCGCTGGCGAAGGGCGATGTCGCAGCCGCGATCGCCTGGTCCGGCGACGTGACTCAGCTCAAGGCGGACAACCCGGATCTCGAGTGGAGCGTCCCCGAATCGGGCGGAATGATCTGGACCGACAACGTGTTCATCCCCACGGGCGGGAGCGTGCCGACCGCCTCGACGTACCTGAACTTCGTCTACGACCCAACCATCGCCGCGCAGATCACGCTGGGTGCCGGGTACATCTCCTCGGTGCAGGGCGTGAGAGAGGAGGCGGAGCAGATCGACCCGGAGGCCGCTTCAATCCCGTCGATCTTTCCGACCGAGGAGACACTCTCGCAGGTTCACCAGTACGACTCGGCCGCGCTCAACGACGACGACCAGATCAAGACCTGGCAGGAGGTCCTCGGCCAATAGGGCGAGGCTTGCCTCGCCCTCGCGGGCGCGAGCGATCCATGGGGTCGTTCTTCCATCAGCATCAGCGGCTGACGCCGTATCTCCTGTTGCTGCCCGGGATCGCATGGCTTGCAATCTTCTTCCTGATCCCGCTCGGGTTCCTCGGGTACCAATCGCTCCAATCGGGGATCTACCCGAACTTCGAGTTCACGTGGGAGGTCTCGAACTTCACCGATGCCTTCACGGAGTACCGGGAGCAGTTCTTCCGCTCGTTCCTGTATGCCGGCCTTGCGACGATCGCGTGCCTGCTGCTCGCGTATCCCCTCGTCTACTGGATCGCGTTCAAGGCGGGAGCGTGGCGGAATCTGTTCCTGCTGTTCATCGTCGCACCCTTTTTCGTCACCTACCTCGTCAGGACACTCGCGTGGCTGAACATCCTCGCGAGTGAGGGGCCGGTGGTCGGGTTCCTCCGTGACATTCACGTTCTCGGGGCGAACGAAGGGCTTCTCTACACGACGTTCGCAGTCGTTGCAGGGATCACCTACAACTTCTTCCCCTTCATGGCGCTGCCGTTGTACGTCTCGCTCGAGCAGATCGATCCAAGGCTGCTCGAAGCCGCGAAGGATCTCTACTCATCGTCGACGCAAGCGTTCCTCAGGGTAACGCTGCCGCTTTCGGCGCCAGGAATCGTGGCCGGCACGCTGCTGACGTTCATTCCTGCTGCCGGTGACTTCATCAACGCAGCGCTACTCGGCACGCCCAAGCAGACGATGATCGGCAACGTGATCCAGGCGAAGTTCCTCGAGTCGCTCGACTACCCGACGGCCGCCTCGCTCTCCTTCGTTCTCATGGGCGCGATCCTCGTCGCGCTGCTCGTCTATGCGCGGATCGTCGGCTCGGAGAGGTTGACAGGTTGACGACGGTCGCAGCGATACCCCGTCGGGCGCGGGTCGGCCTCGCTGCCCGCAGCTGGCGCTTCGTGAAGCGCAACGCACTCACCGCGTACGCGCTCCTCGTGGTCGGGTATCTCATGCTGCCGATCGCGGTCGTCATTCTCTTCTCGTTCAACGCGCCGAAGGGGCGCTTCAACTACGTCTGGCAGGGATTCACGCTCGACCACTGGATCAACTGGGACTCCGTCCTCGGCATCCGCGAGGCCGTGATCACCTCGATCCAGGTCGGCCTTCTCGCGACCGTCGTCGCCACAGCTCTGGGAACCATGATCGCGCTCGCCATCGTGCGGCACCGGTTTGTCGGCCGCTCGTCGACGAACCTCCTCGTCTTCCTCCCGATGTCGACGCCCGAGATCGTCCTCGGCGCGTCGCTCTTGACGCTCTTCCTCAACACGTCTGCGATCTTCCAGCTCGGCTTCTGGACGATCTTCATCGCGCACGTCATGTTCATCGTGAGCTTCATCGTGGTCACCGTGAAGGCCCGGCTGATCGGCTTCGATCGCCACCTCGAGGAGGCGGCGATGGACCTGGGCGCCAACGAGGTCACGACCTTCCGCAAGGTGACGCTGCCGCTGATCGCGCCCGCCATGCTGGCTGCTGCCCTCCTCGGTTTCGCCCTTTCTATCGACGACTTCGTGATCACGTATCTGAATGCCGGCGGCACGCAGACGTTCCCCGTGTTCGTCTGGGGTGCGGCTCGAGTCTCTGTTCCACCGCAGGTGAACGTCGTCGCCAGCGCCATCTTTCTCGTCGCAATCGCCCTCGCCCTCGGTAACGTCCTCTGGCAGTACCGAAGCGCGAAGAGAACACAAGGAGCCACATGACCGTCACGTCGCCCACGGCACTCGACCTGCAGCAGGCCGCGAAGGACCACCTCTGGATGCACTTCACGCGCATGGGCGGGTTCGAGACCGCGGACGTCCCGATCATCGTGCGCGGAGACGGCTGCTACCTGGAGGACTCGAACGGGAAGCGCTACCTCGACGCCCTCGCGGGCCTCTTCTCGGTCAACATCGGCTACTCGTTCGGCGAGGAGATCGGACAGGCGGCGCTCGAGCAGATGCGCGAGCTGCCGTT
Source organism: Actinomycetota bacterium (assembly GCA_013697465.1). Taxonomy (GTDB): domain Bacteria; phylum Actinomycetota; class Thermoleophilia; order Gaiellales; family Gaiellaceae; genus GMQP-bins7. Next base: position 3,087 of record JACCWU010000102.1, read on the forward strand.
CTATACGAACTGGTCGTATGCGCATCCCCGCGCGATCGAGCTCGCAGCGGAGATCGCGTCGCTCGCGCCCGGTGACCTGAACCGCGTCTTCTTCTGCTCGGGCGGCTCCGAGGCCGTCGAGTCCGCCTGGAAGCTCGCGCGCCAGTACTACCTCGCCCGCGGGGAAAAGCAGATCCTCGGCCTCGTGACTCCCGGGGCGCGGGCGGGGGCGCAGGAGCCCGAGGTCGTCCACGACGCGATCGTCGCCGCCGCCCAGCCGATGCCGCGGCGCTACAAGGCGATCGGACGCCACATCGCGTACCACGGGACGACTCTCGGCGCGCTCTCGATCAACGGGATCCCGGCGATCCGTACTCCCTTCGAGCCCCTCCTCGCCGAGGTTCGGCACGTCTCCAACACGAACCGCTACCACCGCCCGGCGAAGGAAACCGAAGCCGAGTTCACGGGCTTTCTTCTCGCAGAGCTCGAGCAGGCAATCCTCGCCATGGGCCCGGACACGGTCTGCCTCGTCCACATGGAACCGGTGCAGAACGCGGGCGGCTGCTTCACGCCGCCGGCCGGCTACTGGCAGGGCGTGCGCGAGATCTGCGACCGCTACGACATCCTGCTCTCCGCGGACGAGGTCATCACCGCCTTCGGCCGCCTCGGCCACTGGTTCGGCTCGGAGCGCTACGACATCCGGCCGGACATCGTGACGATGGCGAAGGGCCTCTCCTCGTCCTACGCGGCTATCGGCGGAGTGATCGCCACCGACAAGGTGATGGAGCCGTTCCTGGGCGCGACCTCCATGTTCTCGCACGGGATCACCTTCGGAGGGCATCCGGTGATGACAGCGATCGCGCTCAAGAACATCGAGATCATGAAGCGCGAGCGGATCGTCGAGGGCGTGCGCGAGAACGAGCAGGCGTTTCGCAACACGCTGGCCCAGCTCCTCGACCTTCCGATCGTCGGCGACCTGCGCGGGACGGGCTACTTCTACGCGCTCGAGCTCGTGAAGGACAAGGACACGCGCGAGACCTTCTCGGACGAGGAGTGCGAGCGGCTGCTGCGCGGGTACCTCTCGAACGCCCTCTTCGATGCGGGGCTGATCTGCCGCGCGGACGATCGCGGCGACCCGGTGCTCCAGATCTCGCCACCGCTCGTCGCCGGCCAGGCCGAGTTCGACGAGATCGTAGGCATCCTCGGCGAGGTGCTCGCCGAGGCCGCCACGCTGATGCGCTGACCTCGTGGGTCAGGGCGTGAGACCGAGGACGGCTGCAGCTTCGAGGACGGCGGGGTCGTCGAGCGAGAGGCGTCTGACTGCGGCGAGCGTGAGACGGCGACTGGCGCGCTCGAAGACCGTGACGTTCGCCCAGAGCGCCTCGTAGACCGACCACCAGCGCAGCCCTGCGGCGAAGCGATGCTGGCGGTAGATGCCAAGCGCCTGAGGCTGCGTGAGGTCTCGCTGACGCGTGGCGACGAGCGAGGGGCGCAGGTCGTGCGCGGAGAGGACGGCCGGATCGTCCAGGTCGATCACCTGGGCACGGTCCGGGAGCTCGATCGAGGCGAGGCCGAGCGTCAAGCCCCGCCTGACGAGCAGCTCCGGGATCAGGCGCTGTCCCCGGAAGCGCGCGAGCTGCTCCACGACCGCGGAGGCCTCGCGGTCCGTGACGTACAGGCAGCCATATACATCCGGGTTGTCGTGCCGGCCGTCGCCCTGGTGAATTCGCGGGAACCAGAGCGGACCGTCGGGCTCGGTGGGTCGAGCTCGCTCGCTCCAGGCGAAGCAGCGGTGCAGGATCACGCGAACGAATCCGCGCGCTCGGCGCGGATTGCCCGCATGAGCTCCTCCGTCTTGCCGGTCCTCACGAGGTCGACGGGGCGTCGGTCGCCGAGGTTCGGGTTGACCCCCAACAGCCAGGCCCGCGCCGCTTCCGGCTCGTACAGGCGGAGGAGGCTCGACCAAACGAGCTCGAGCAGATCGACACGCTCGGCGTTCAGCGGATCGATACCCGCGCCCTGGAGCCAGCGAGTCACGCGGGAACGACTCACGCCGAGCAGGTCGGCGACCGCGGAACCGGACTGCAGATCGCGCTTCAGAGCCTCGATCTTCACCGCGGTCGCAACCGGCATGGACCCACCCTAGCGCAACAAGAATCGTTGCGCCTCGAATTGTGTCGAAGTCGGCTTCAGCCGGGCAGCTACACCGGCCGCGCAAGCGACAGGGGCTGTAGCCTGCGGGCTCACACGACCTGGGGGTGATTCGGAGTGGAAAACGGGAACGAGCCCGACGCTGTCGTCGTCGCCAGCGACGTCACGCGGCGGTACGGCGAGGGCGAGACCGCGGTGGACGCCCTCCGCGGCGTCTCGGTGGACATCGCGTCGGCGCGAATGACTGCCGTAATGGGGCCTTCGGGGTCCGGGAAGTCGACGTTGATGCACATCCTCGCGGGACTCGACAAGCCCACGACGGGAACGGTCACCGTCGCAGACACAGAGATCACGAGGCTCGGCGACAACGATCTCACGAAGCTCCGCCGAGAGCACATCGGGTTCGTGTTCCAGTTCTTCAACCTCCTGCCGATGCTGACGGCCGAGGAGAACATCACGCTTCCGCTCGCGATCGCTGGAGAGAAGCCCGACAAGGAGTGGCTCGCGAAGATCGTCGGAGACGTCGGGCTCGGGGACAGGCTCTCGCATCGTCCCGCCGAGCTCTCGGGCGGACAGCAGCAGCGTGTGGCGATTGCGCGGGCGCTCGTATCGCGACCGACGGTGCTCTTCGCCGACGAGCCGACCGGGAATCTCGACTCCCAGACCGGCGGTGAGATCCTGGAGCTGCTCCGGCGCTCCGTCGACGAGTACGGGCAGACGATCGTCATGGTCACCCACGACGCTCGCGCGGCCTCGATGGCGCATCGAGTGCTCTTCCTCGCCGACGGCACGATCGTGCGTGAGCTCGGCGAGTGCGACACCCACCGCATCCTCGAGGTCCTGGAAGAGGTCGCCGCGGCGTGATCAGGGTCTCGCTTCGCGGGCTCGCGGGCCGCAAGCTCCGGGCCGCACTCACCGCGATCGCCATCGTCCTCGGCGTCGCGATGATCAGCGGCACGTACATCCTCACGGACACGATCGACCGCGCGTTCTCGCAGATCTTCACGGAGTCGTACGCGGGCACCGACGCCGTCGTCACCGGCAAGGGCGTGGACATCTCGATCGACGGGGAGACCGTCGCGGCGCCTCCGGTCGACGAGGCGATGCTCGAGACCGTGAGGTCCGTTCCGGAGGTCGCACTCGCGACGGGGAGCATCGTCGACGACTACGGCGCGAAGATCCTCACACCCGAGGGCGAGGCCATCGCGACGGGAGGAGCGCCCAGCTTCGGGTTCGGCATCGACCCCGATCCCGCGCTCGCGCGTTTCAACCCGCTCAAGCTCGCCGAGGGGCGCTGGCCCACCGCGGAGAACGAGGTCGTCATCGACGCCGGTACGGCCGACGAGCAGAAATACGCGGTCGGTGAGAAGGTCCAGATCTCGACGCTCGAGCCCACACGTGCGTTCGAGCTCGTCGGAATCGCACAGTACGGCAACGTCGACAGTCTGGGAACCGCGACGTTCGCGGTCTTCACGATTCCCGCCGCGCAGGACCTCTTCGAACGCGAGGGACAGTTCGACGCCGTTTCGGCTGCGGCGAAAGACGGCGTAACGGAGGACGACCTCGTCCAGGCGATCGCCGCGGCTCTTCCGCCCGATGCGGAGGTCGTGAGCGCTACACAGGAGGCGGCCGATCAGTCGGACGAAATCAGCGGATTCACGAGCATCATTCGCTACTTCCTGCTTGCGTTCGCGGGCATCGCCCTCTTCGTCGGCTCGTTCGTCATCTTCAACACGTTCTCGATCACCGTTGCCCAGCGGACCCGTGAGTTCGCGACGCTCCGGACCATCGGCGCATCGCGCCGCCAGGTCCTCGGCTCGGTCATCCTCGAGTCGCTCGTCATCGGACTCGTCGCATCGCTCATCGGCCTCATGCTGGGTCTGTTGCTCGCGGAGGGAATCCAGGCGCTCTTCCGGCTCTTCGACTTCGAGCTTCCGACTACAGATCGTGTATTCGCGCTGCGCACGGTCGTCGTTGCGCTGGTCGTCGGGGTAGGCATCACCCTGGCGGCCGGCCTCTTCCCGGCGATCCGGGCGACACGCGTGCCACCGATAGCTGCGGTACGCGAGGGCGCGGAGCTGCCGAAGTCGCGACTGGCTCCGTTCTTCCCCTGGATCGCAGGGCTCATGGCCGCAGGCGCGCTCGCGTTGCTCGGACGCGCGATGTTCGTCGACAACGTGGGCACTGCGGACCGACTGCTGTCCATCGCCCTAGGCGTGCTCCTCC
>JACCWU010000139.1 GCA_013697465.1 Actinomycetota bacterium
GCGCTTGACTGCCGACTCGAAGAGATCGCCCGCGACGGAGGCAAGCGCGACGAGCGCGCCGAACGCGAGCGACTCCGGAATGGACAGAAACACGTCACGGTCCGGGTAGAGGATCACGAACGCCGCCGCGGTCGCCGCGAGCACGCCCGCGACGAAGCCCTCCCACGTCTTGCTCGGCGAGATCGCCGGGGCCATGGGATGTCGGCCCAGCGCGCGGCCGACGAAGAACGCGACCGTGTCACCGGCGAAGACGGTGAACAGCACGGCGATCACGGTCCAGAACCCGAACTCCGGGATGTCGCGGATCGAGAGCACGAAGCCGAGTCCGCCGCCGATCCAGACGACGCCGAGCAGCGTGGCGCCGAAGGACGCCGTGGCTGAGGGCCGCTCGTGCGAGAGTCCGAAAAACAGAAACGAGAGCAGGAGCGTGCTCACCATCGCACCGAGCATCCACTCGATGCCGCCGAGCTGTATGCCGAGCAGCGTGAGCCCGAATCCGAGATAGCCCGCCGGCACGAGCGGGCCAAGCTGTCGCGCGATCCGGAAGAGCTCATGGAGCGCCACGAGGCCGGCGACCAGGGTAAGGCCGAAGAGCCACCAGCCCCCGAGATAGACGAGGCCGATGACGACCGGCAGAAGGGCGACGGTAACGAGTATCCGCGAGAGGAACGGGCTCATGGGCCGTTTTCCGGCCGATGAGCCCGTGGAGGGGGTGTGGGGGAACACGTAGGTTCCCCCACGCTTCCAAGGAAGAAGGGGGCTCGCGGGGGAAACATGATTCCCCCCGCGACGAGGCGGAGCCGAGTGGGGCTCATCGAGCGCCGAACCGCCGCTGGCGGCGCGCGTACTCCTCGAGCGCGGCTCTCAGCTCGGCCTCGCCGAAGTCGGGCCAGAGCGTGTCGGTGAAGACGAGCTCCGAGTAGGCGGACTGCCAGAGCAGGAAGTTCGAGATGCGCTGCTCGCCCGAGGTGCGAATCACGAGGTCCGGGTCGGGAAGCTCCGGCGCGTAGAGCCGCTCGGACACCGCGGCTTCGGACACGTCTTGAGGTCTGACCCCCTCGTCGACGAGCCGGCGGACCGCCTCGACCAGCTCGGCGCGGCTCCCGTAGTCGAAGGCGATCCAGAGCAGGAGCCGAGTGTTCGATGCCGTTTCCGTCTCGAGCGTGCTCATCTTCTCCCGCAGCGAGTCGGGAATCCGGTCGCGGCGCCCCACGAACCGCGTGCGCACTCCCTGCTTCGCGAGGTCGGGCAGCTCACGCTCGATGGTCTCGTCCAGCAGCTCCATGATGGACTCGACCTCGTCGGGCGGCCGCGCCCAGTTCTCGGTCGAGAACGCGTAGACCGCGAGCGACTCGACGTCGAGGTCGATCGCCGCTTCGACCGTGCGCCGCAACGCCCGCGCGCCCTCGCGATGGCCCTCGGCGACGGAGAGCCCGCGGCCCGCGGCCCAGCGCCCGTTGCCGTCCATGATGATGGCCACGCTCCGAGCAGCGCCCGGCTCGTCGCCCACTGCCTGCGAGGCGGTCACACCTCCATGATCTCGGCCTCTTTGACCTTCAAGAGGTCGTCGATCGCCTTCGTGTGCTCGTCCGTGACCTTCTGGACCTGCTGCTCGGCCCGCCGCTCCTCGTCGTCTCCGACCTCCCCCTTCTGCACGAGCTCGCGCAGGTGGTGAAGGACGTCGCGGCGGACGTTGCGGATTGCCACCTTGCCGTCCTCGCCGACCCGCCGCACGACCTTGACGAGCTCCTTCCGGCGTTCCTCCGTGAGGGAGGGGATGGGAAGGCGGATGATCTTGCCGTCGTTGGAGGGCGTGAGACCGAGGTCGGACTCCTGGATCGCCCGCTCGATCGACTTCATCGAGCCCGGGTCGAACGGCTGCACCGTCAGGAGGCGTGCCTCCGGAGCTCCGATCGAGGCGAGGCTCTTGAGCGGAGTGGGTGTCCCGTAGTAGTCGATTGCGATGCGGTCGAGGAGCGCGGGCGAGGCTCGGCCGGTGCGGACCGAGTTGAACTCCTGGTGCGTCGCTTCGATGGACTTGTCCATCCGCCGCTTGGCATCGGCCAGGAACTCCTCGATCGCAGCCATACGCTTCTCCTTCTACGGGGTCGAGATGATCGTGCCCACGCGCTCGCCCGCTGCCACACGGCGGATGTTTCCCTCCGCGAGCTCGAAGACGTAGATCGGCAGCCGGTTGTCCATGCACAGGGAGAGCGCGGTCGTGTCCATGACCTTTAGACCCTGCTCGATAGCCTCCAGGTGGGTCAGCTCGGGTAGGAAGCGCGCGTCGGCGTCCTCGCGCGGGTCGCCGTCGAAAACGCCTCGGACGCCGTTCTTCGCCATGAGAATCGCCTCCGCGCCGATCTCGAGCGCGCGCAAGGCGGCGGCGGTGTCGGTGGTGAAGAACGGATTGCCCGTCCCCGCGGCGAAGATGACGACGCGACCCTTCTCCAGATGCCGCATCGCCCGACGGCGGATGTAGGGCTCCGCGACCTCCGAGACGGCGATCGCGGACTGCACGCGCGTTTGCACGCCGACCCGCTCGAGCGCGTCCTGCAGCGTCAGCGCGTTGAGAAGCGTCGCGAGCATGCCCGCGTAGTCGGCCGTGGCACGGTCCATGCCGTCAGCCGCAGCCGCCATTCCGCGGTAGATGTTCCCGGCGCCGACGACGATGGCGAGCTCGGTGCCCGCGTCGTGCACCGCATGCACCTCCCGCGCAATCGCCGTGACCGTCGCGGGGTCGATGCCGTACTCGCGGTCGCCGAGCAAGGCTTCGCCCGAGAGCTTCAGCAGGACGCGGTGGAACGCTCGGGAAGCCTCAGAGGTCTGCTCCAGGGCATCCTGAGGGCTGACGCTCATCGGCGGGCACCCGGCCGGTGAGCGTGGAGGGGTG
>JACCWU010000141.1 GCA_013697465.1 Actinomycetota bacterium
GCGATGCAGGGGGGAGGATTCGAACCTCCGAAGGCTGAGCCAGCGGGTTTACAGCCCGCCCCCTTTGGCCACTCGGGAACCCCTGCGAGGCGGGCAATTGTAGCCCGCCCCCTCGACGGGCGGCATCAACCGGCGAGCCGAGCGAGGAGCTCCGGGGGCGCATTCTCCAGCGCCTCGACTGCGGCGCGGCGCCCCGCGTCGCGCATGCGGTCGAGCTGGTGGAACTCGAGGATCCCGACGCCGTCGTTCGGCGGTGTGATCACGAGGTCTGCGTGACGCACGGCGGCTTCGCGCGTGTCCGCGCTTCCGATCATCACGAGCCGCGTGAGCGTCTCCGTGAAGCTCGGCAGCGAGCGCGAGTCGTCCCAGGGCCACTCCTCGATCCTGCGCGGCTTGAGCAGGCGGCGCCGGCCGTGGGGCCGCTTGCCGGTCGGCGGGTCGAAGCGCTGGCTGACGTCGACCGCGATCACCGGGCCTTCGTCGCCGTCTGCCATCAGGTCGACAGGAAGATTGCTGAGCACCCCACCGTCGATGAGCAGCGCGCCGCCGGCCCCCGCCACCGGCGGGCACAGTCCGGGGAAGCACATGCTCGCGCTGACGGCATGCGCGACCGAGCCGTGCCGGTGCACGACCTGCTCGCCGCTCACGAGATCGGTCGAGACGCAGAAGTAGCTTCTGGGCATCGTCTCGATCTCTCCCGGGAGGAGGCGCGCGAACATCTCCCGGAGCTTCACACTACGGATCAGCGATATGCGAGGAATGCGGTAGTCGTTCAGGAGCGACCGCCGCACCCACTCCTCGTAGCAGTACGCGTCGATCTCCTCGGGTTCCAGACCGCTTGCGTACAGGGCGGCGACGAAGGCGCCCATGCTCGTACCCGCAATCCGGTCGATCGTCACGCCAGCGTGCACGAGCTCTTCCAGCACCCCGACATGCGCGAGGCCGCGGGCTCCTCCGCCCGAGAGAACGAGGCCAGGTGCTCTGCCTCCCACGCGCCGGGCGAGCCGCTCGACATCCCCCTGGAGCATTGCGTCCGACACGCGATGTGTCCGTTCCGGCGCGAGCGCCGCTATCCAGCCGCCGCTCGCAGCCGCCGAGTCGTCGCAGATCACGAGGTCGCAGCCGCGTAGCGCAGGGTGGTTTGCCGCCACGTCGCGCGAGTCACTGCCCCCGGCGAGTGCGATGACGCGATCGGCCTGGCGGAGAACGGTCTCGGTCCAGGCGTCATCTCCACCGGTCGCCGCCGCGGCGAGCACGATCCGGTCGTTGCCCCGCTCGAGCCGGTCGAGCACGGCCGAGATCGCTTCCGTTTCGGGCTCAGGCGGCGCGTCGAGTCGCGCGACCGTCTCCCAGCGCCCGAGTCCCTCGACGAGTTCTCTCGCGACGGCGTCGAACGGCACATCCGGGGAGAGCGCGACGACCGCGATCGTGGAAGCTCGGGGATCGCGCGACGACTCGCGGGGACGGCTCGCTTGGAGCTGGCGTCCGAGCTCCCTGGTGAGCCCGGCCGCGAAGGCGGGCTCATCCCGCAGCAACCGTTCGAACTCGTTGCGCGAGAGCTCGAGCAGCTCGGAGTCTCGACGGGCTCGGACCGAGGCCGAGCGCGGTGCACCCGTGATCAGTGCGAGCTCTCCGAGCACCGCGCCACGACCGAGCGCAACCAGGACGTCGCCATCCTCGCTGACAACCTCGCAGCGGCCGGAGAGCACGACGTACAGGGCATCTCCCTCGTCGCCGTGGCGGAAGAGCCACTCGTTTCCCGGAAGCCGGAGCAAACGAGTCCGGCGGGCAATGTCCTCGCGGAGGCGGCCGTCCAGGTGGGAGAAGATCGACACCTTTGCGAGCACGTCGGCAGGCGTGGACATCGCAGCGGAAGCAGGCGGGGGCGTTGGCAAGGTCGATGGCCGAGGCGGAGTGGCGGGGGCGACCACGCGCCGATCGCGGCGGATCTCGTCCTCGGCGATCTCGTGCATCGTCGTGATCCGTCCCAGCGCCGGACCGAGTGCCGCGACCGCAAGAAAGCAGAGAGCCGCGAATGTCCAGCCTGCGTCGAAAGCCCCCGCGAGGTCGGTAGGAGCGGGCGTGCCGACGATCGCGACGAGGAGCGCGACGCCCAGCACCGCGCCAAGCTGACGCGCAACCGAATTGAGCGCGGTCGCCGTTGCAAACCGGCCGCCGGGCGCTGTCGCGACCGCGGCTGCTCCGAGTGTCGGAAGCGTCGCGCCTGCGCCGATCCCGAGGACAACGATTGCCGGCAGCCACTTCCCGACGAAATCCGGCGACGTCCCTAGAGTCGTGATCAGCAAGACGACGCCGCCGCTCCAGATCAGCGCGCCGGGGATCACGGCGAACCGGTAGTCGTGGCGGTCGAGGAGTCGTCCGAGTGGCGCCGCCACCGCGGCCGCGACGAACGGCCCGGGCGTGAGCGCCAGACCCGCTTCCAGGACCGAGTACCCCCACACGGACGTGAGGAAGAGAACGTTGGCGAGGAGGTACGAGAAGAACCCGGCCGACGCGAGGAGCGTCAGCGCATTGGCGACGCTGAACGAGCGTTCCTTCAGATCCTCGAGAGCGAGCTCCGGGAAGGCGTGCCACGCGCAGCGCCGCAGGAACCAGGCGCCGAGGATGACCGCCGCGCCGAGCGTGCCGAGGACAGCCGGACTCGTCCAGCTCCACTCGTCGCCTTGGACCATGCCGAGGGTCAGGAGCGCGAGCGAGGCTGCGAGAAGAGCGGCGCCGAAGAGATCAGGAGTGGATCGACGACCGGGAGCGCGGCTCTCGACCAGCGCGCGCTTCGACGCGACGAGCGCCAAGACCCCGACCGGCAGGTTGACGAGAAAGACGAGACGCCAGTCGCTGATCTCGACGAGCACGCCACCGACCACGGGGCCGAGGCCGGCACCGATCGCGGCTCCCGTGCCCCAGAGGGCGACCGCGTGCGCGCGCTGCCCCACGCCAAACGTCTCCAGGACGAGCGCAAGGGATGCCGGGACGACGATCGCAGCGCCAACGGCCTGCAGCGCGCGAGCCGCGATGAGGACCTCGAGCGACGGCGCGACGGCACACAGGACGGACATGACCGTGAAGACCACGATGCCGAGCTCGAAGAGCCGCTTGCGGCCGAGAAGATCCGCAATCCGACCGGCCGGAACGAGGAATGCGGCGAAGACAACGTTGTACGCGTTGAGCACCCACGAGAGCGACGAGATGTCCGATCCGCCGAACGACGCGCGGATGTCGGGGATGGCGACGTTGACGATGGTGACGTCGACGAACGCCATGAACGCGCCAAGCGACGCCACGAGCAGGACCGTGCGCGGTGCGACGACGCGCCGCGTGACCCGACGAGGCTCGTCCTCACGAGATCCGTGTGGAGCATCGCTCCTCTTGCTTCTCGCCTCGCCGCGACCCACTGCAAAGACCCTACGACCCTCGAACGCCGTAGTGCAACGCTCCGCGTACGATCGTCTCGTGGAGCATTTCGACGTCCTCGTGGTCGGGGCGGGCCCCGCGGGGTCGGCGACCGCGATCCACCTCACCCGCGCAGGCGCGCGCGTGCTGCTCGCGGACCGAGCGCGCTTTCCGCGCGACAAGCCGTGCGGAGGAGGGCTGACCGGCCGTGCCCTTCGGCATGCGCCGTGTCCGGTCGACCCGGTCGTCGAGCACGTCGTCGACCGCTTCCGGATTCGCCTCCGCTACGGGCCGAGCTTCTCGCGGCGGCACGACCGACCCTTGATCCTCATGACGCAACGCCGGCGGCTCGACCTCCACCTCGCCGAGCAGGCGGTGGCCGCGGGCGCCGACTTCCGCGACGGGTCGCGCGCGACGGAGATCGAGATCGGCGAGACCCACGTCCGGGCCAAGGTGGGCGGGACGACTGTCCGGGCCGACACGCTCGTCGGCGCCGACGGAGCGAACGGGATCGTCGCGCGCGCCGCCGGGCTCGGAGAGAGCATCGCCTCCGGTGTCGCGCTGGAGGGGAACGTGCCGTACGGTGCGATCGACCGCAGCCGTGTGGACGGCACTGCCGAAATCGAGCTCGGGGTCGTTCCCGGCGGGTACGGCTGGATGTTCCCCAAGGGCGATCACGCGAATCTCGGGGTCGGCGGATGGGGGAGCGAGGGCCCGCGCCTGCGCGTCCATCTCGCCCGGCTCTGCCGTGCCCATGGCCTGGCGGTCGAGGCCTTGAGCGACGTCCGCGGCCATCGGCTCCCGATGCGCACGGTCGGAAGAGCCGTTGGCTCCGAGCCGCGAAGTCAAAGCTCGGTTTCAGCCCAGCGCGTGCTGCTCGTCGGCGACGCCGCCGGGCTCGTGGATCCGCTATCGGGCGACGGAATCTACGAGGCCTTCGTCTCCGCGGAGCTCGCCGCGGAGGCGATTCTCAGCGGAGATCTGAGCGCATACGAGACGCGGCTCTCCGCCGCCCTCGACCACAACGCGAGCGCATCGTGGGCTGCGAAACGAGCACTCGACCGGAGTGCCGCTGCCTGCTTCTGGGCCGCCCGTTCTCCTGGAGTCTTCGGCGTCGTGACCGGACTCCTGGCCGGCGACGTGCGACATCCGAGCGAGGCTCGTGGTCTCGCTCGGCCGCCTCTACGCGCGCTCGCGCGGCTCGCGCGCATCGCATCGCCCGTTCCCTGAACGTGGGCCATGCGCGCCGGCCTCGCGCGATCGAGCTGGGCTACGCCACGCGCGCTTGACGATCCGGCTTGAGCACAACGGGCCCGAACGCGAGCCTCGACGACATGTGCAGCGCCTCCGCCGGGCGCGCGTAGTAGTACCCCTGGCCGAGCACGCACCCGAGGGCTCGCAGCGCCTCGGCCTGCTCACGCGTCTCGATACCTTCGGCAACGACTTCGAGGTTGAGTGTGCCGGCAAGCCCGAGAATCGCCTCGACGAAGGTGCTGTCGCGATCGATCCGATCGACGAACGGCTTGGCGATCTTGAGCATATGGATCGGGAAGTCCCGCAGGTGGCTCAGCGACGAATAGCCGGTACCGAAGTCGTCGAGTGCGAGCCGCACTCCCAGCTCTCGCAGCTTCCCCAGCGTGTCGATCGCAGCGGTGGGGTCCTGCATGGCGCTGGACTCCGTAATCTCGAGAATAAGTCGGTCCGGCGGGACGTCGGTCTTCGCGAGAATCGTCTGCACATCCTGTGCGAGGTTGGGACTTCGGAGCTCGCTCTGGGACAGATTCACGCTAACCATGAGCTCCTCGTGGAACTGATGACGCGAGCGCCACTTGTGCAGCTCCTCGCAGGCCATACGCAGCATCGTCCGACCGATGGGCCGCATGAAGCCGGTCTCTTCTGCCAACGGGATGAAGCTCTCCGGGAGGACCAGTCCGCGAACGGGGTGGTTCCAGCGTGCGAGCGCCTCGAGTCCGACTACGCGCCCGGTTTCCAGTGCGACGATCGGCTGGTAGTACGCCTCGATCTCCTCACGCTCGACCGAGCCTTCGAGCGTGCTCGCGAGCTCCTGCCTCTCCTGGGCCCGGACGTGCATCTCCGGGTCGTACCACGCGTAGCCGCCCTTGCCATTGGTCTTTGCCGAGTACATGGCCACGTCCGCGTTTCGCAACAGATCATCGGCCACTACTCCGCGCTCCGCGCGTGCGATGCCGATGCTGGCGTGGACTCTCATCTCGCGCCCTTCGAGCACGAACGGTGGGCGGAGGGCGTCCACGAGCCGAAACGCGACGGCCTCGGCCTCGCTTTCGTCCGAACGCTCGAGAAGAACGGCGAACTCGTCACCGCCGAGCCGGGCGACGAGATCGTCGGGCCGGAGCGACGCCCGCACGCGTTCGGCCACGGCGATCAAGAGCTGGTCGCCGGCGCTGTGGCCGAGGCTGTCGTTGATGATCTTGAAGTCGTCGAGGTCGATGAACAGCACCATCGGCCGCCGCTGCCCGGCAACGGTCAGGGTCAGAGCTTTGTGCACTCGCTCCGCGAAGAGCAGCCGGTTTGCAAATCCGGTGAGACTGTCGTGAAACGCCTGGTGTCGCAGCTGGCTCTTGACTCGGTCGTTCTCGAGCAGCGCGCCTGCATGGCTGGCGAAGGTCTCGAAGAGGCGCCTGTCGTCGTGCGTGAACGTCACGTCGTCTCCCAGGCGATTGCCGACGAGCACCATTCCAAAGATCCGGTCGGCGCCGTGCAACGCCGTCACTATTGCGTCCTGCAGGCCTTCCTCGGAGAGATAGTCGTCGAGCTCGTGAGGCTGTCGTCCACGGGGCAGGAGCGCGGCCGCGTCGTGAGCGGAGACAGTCTCGAGAGCCCGACGACGCGTCTCGCCGACGACGATCGGCTGCATCAGCACATCGTCCGTCGGGCCCACGACGCTCCGCAGCACGCCTTCGTCGGGCGAGTGGGAGAAGACGACGATCTCCGCGACGTCGGCTGAGAGCATGGTGCGGGCTGCCTCGAGCAGCTCCCGAACCGACGAGCTGAACTCGGCCCCTTGCATGGCTCGCATCGAGCGAGACAGGAATTCCAGGTGACCCTGCCTGCGCCGCTGGCTTGTGTAGGCGTCGAGGGCGAGCGCGCTCGCGGCGATCGGGACGAACATGACCCAGAGCGAGCGCGGGTCCGCGTTCGCGAGTTGGATCGCGGCGATGGCTAGACTCGCCCCCGCGAAGCAGCCGCTCCCGGCGACAGCGGCGAGTGTCCGCCATTCCGGCCCGGTAGAGGCGTTCGAGCCAAGCGAGGTGAAAGCGTTGACGAGCAGAAGCCCGACGGCTGCGCTCGCAGCAGCGCCCAGGACGGCGCCGATCCAACCCGCAGGACCGTATGCGTCACCAAAGAGCAGGAAGCCGTGAAAGA
>JACCWU010000151.1 GCA_013697465.1 Actinomycetota bacterium
CGAGGACGACCGTGCCCGTGATGTCCGCCGTTCGCCCGGCATGCCGCCGAGCGGTCTCGACCACGCGCACGGCGTCGCCGCCGAGTGAGGTCGGCAGGACCTGCCCGGCCGTGTAGCCGACGAAGTACGCCCGCGTAAGCCAGCGGACCGGCTCGACGATTCCGTGCGCCTGGAGCATCCAGCCCCAGCGCGTCGCGAGCACGGGAACCGTTCCGACCATGATGAGGACGGCGAGCGCGAACCACGCGAGATCGGTGTCGGCCAGGACGTCGAGCGTCGTCCCTGGCTCGATCTTCCACGCGAGGTACGCGACGGCCGCCGCCGTCAGGATCAGCGTCCCGACGACCCGCGTCGTTCTGTTCATGCCTCGCCGGCGAGGACGTCGAGCGTCAGCAGCTCGTAGGCCACGGTGGCCGCGGCGACCGCCGTCGGCTGGCCCGGACTGTCGTAGGGCGGGCTGACCTCGACGACGTCGTAGCCGGAGAAGCGAAGCCCGCGCAGCGCCCGCAGGTAACCGAGCGCCTCCCGCGTGCTCAAGCCACCGGCTTCCGGAGTTCCGGTCCCGGGCGCAAACGCCGGATCGAGCACGTCGATGTCGAACGAGAGGAACAGCGGGCCTTCTCCTACCCGTTCGCGCACGCGCTCGCCGTACTCCTTGTAACTGATCGTTACAAGCTCCTCGCACGGAATCACGTCGAAGCCGAGGTCGACGGGCATCGCCGCGTCGCCCGGGCCGTAGAGCGAGCCGCGCATGCCGGCGAGCAGCGAGCGCGTCGGATCGACGAGACCCTCCTCGAGCGCCCGGCGGAACGGCGACCCGTGGTAGTAGCGCTCGCCGCAGTAGACGTCCCACACGTCGGCGTGCGCGTCGAGAAGCACGATGCCCACGGGCCCGTGCACCGTCGCGTGTGCCCGCAGCTCGCCGAGAACGATCAGGTGGTCGCCGCCGAGGCTGAGCGTCCGCGTCCCCGAGCGGACGATCGGCTCGAGCTGCTCGGCGATCTGCGCGACGGTTCGCTCCGCGTTTCCGGGCGTGACGCGCACGTCACCGAGATCCGCCACCGAGAGCCGTCCGAAGACCTGAACGTCCTGCACCGGGTTGTACGGCCGGAGCATGGTCGACGCCGAGCGGATCGCCTCCGGGCCGAACCGCGTGCCCGGCCGCATCGTGGTCCCGGTGTCGAAGGGGACCCCGAGAACGGCGAGGTCCACTCCCTCCGCGCTCTCCCGCAGCGGGCAGCGAGCGAAGGTCTTCACCCCTGTGTACCGCGGGGCGGCAAGCGAGGTGGCCAGAGCGTCTGGAGGTCCGTAGGGGAGGTCGCCACTCGGCACGCGGCGACGGTACCAGCACGCGCCGACGCAGACATGTCCGGGGGTCTGACCCCCGGACATGTCCTGACAGCCGCTAGCGCTGGCTCGGCCGCACGGCAGGATCGGTCGAAGGGACGGGCTTTCTCGGCCCGCCCTCGACCTGGAACCGCGGCAGCCACTCGAGCCAGCGCGGCAGGTACCAGTTCCACCGCCCGAGCAGGCCCATCGCGCTCGGGAGCAATACCGAGCGGATGATCGTCGCGTCGATCAGGAGCGCGACGGCGACCCCGAAGCCCATCTGCTGGAACATGATCAGATCGCCGCGGGCGAAGCCGGAGAACACCGCAACGATGATCAGTGCCGCGCCGGTGATGATCCTTGCCGTGGACCCGACACCGAACGTCACCGCATCCCTGGTGTCGCGAGTCTCGTCGTAGCGCTCCCTGATCCGGGAGAGCAGGAACACCTGGTAGTCCATCGAGAGCCCGAAGAGCACGGAGAAGAGGAAAAGCGGGACCCACGCCTCGATCGTGTCGGTCTCCTGGAAACCGAGAACGTCTGCTCCCACCCCGTACTGGAACACGAGGACGAGCAACCCGTACGCGGCTCCGACCGAAAGCAGGTTCAGCACCACCGCCGTCGCGGCAACGACCACCGAGCGGAAGACGACCGTCAGGAGCAGAAACGTCAGCACGAGGACGAACGCGATCACCAGCGGGGCCGGATCGATCACCGAGTCGAAGTAGTCGATGTTCTCCGACGTCGTGCCACCGACAAGCACCTCCGCATCGATCCCCTCGAACGCCTCGGGCACGAGCTCGGAACGGAGCTCCTGCACCGCGGCGACTGCCTGCGAGCTCGACGGGTCTCCTACCACCGGCACCGACGCGACCGAGACGTCGCCGCTCTCGGAGAGTCGAATCTCGCCGCGGCCGAAACGAGGGTCTCCGGCGAGCATCGTGCGAAGACGATCGAGCGCCGCCGAGGCCTCGGACCGCGACGCGTCGCTGGAGCCGCTGGAGACCACGATCTCCACGGGGTCGGTCGTCGCCTCCGGGAAGTCGCGCTCCAAGGCGAGGAAGCCCTGCTTGGAGGAGAAGCGGTCGGGAAGCGCGGACACCCCGCTCGTTCCGACGTTCATCGCGAGAATCGGCAGGGCCAGAGCCACGAGCACACCCAGTGAAAGGACGAGGCTGAGAACCGGACGTCGGAGCACGCTCCGCACGATCGCGCCCCAGAAGCGTCCCTCGCCGCCAGCCGACGCGAGTGTGCGCCGGCCAACGATCGGAATTCGAAGGGAGTTGATGCGGTCCCCGAGCAACCCGAGGAGCGCGGGGAGGAGTGTGAGGGCCGCAACCACCGAGACGACGCCGACGAGGATCGCGCCGGCCGCGAGGCTTCGCATGATCGAGCTCGGCACCAGCAACATGCCGAACATCGCGACGACGAACGCGGTGCCGCTGAAGAGCACTGCCCGGCTCGCCGTCAGCCCGGACGCCGCGATCGCGTCGACTTGCTCGCGCCCGCGCGCACGCTCCTCGCGATAGCGAGAGACGACGAACAGCGAGTAGTCGATTCCCAGCGCGAGCCCCATGCCGGTGAGCATGTTCACGATGAAGATCGAGAGCTCGAACGGCTGCGCGAGCAACGCGGTCAGCCCCAGCGCGACCACGATCGAGACGATCGCCATCAGCAGCGGGATGAGCCCGGCGACGACGGCCCCGAACACGAGCAGGAGAATGATGAGCGCCGCCGGCAGGCCGAACTGGAGCTCGCCCTTCTCCAGATCCTCCTGCGAGAGCAGGTTGAAGTCGTAGTCGAGCGTCTGGTCGCCCGTCACCGAGACGGTGAAGGCGACGTCTTCGTCGGCCTGCTCGACCACCTCGATCACCGCCTCCGCCTCACCCTCGTCCGCAATCCCGAGCGGCACGATGGTGGCGCGACGATCGGCGGAAACAAGCGCCGTATTCCCTTCCAAGTAGGTATTCGCGCGCGAGAGTGCGCGCACATCGCTCTCGACGACGAGTGCGCGCACGAACGACTCGAACTCCGGCGAGTCCACTGTGTGCCGATCCGAGCGAATCACCACGATGTCGCTAGTCGGCATGCTGCGCGGGTTGGGCGGGAACGCCCGCTCCTGAGCCGCGAGCGCCCGTTCGGACTCCGGGTTGTTCGTTGGTGCGTCGTCGGTGCTCAGACTGCCGGCGAGCAGGGCGATGATGGCCACGATCGCCAGCACCGAGATGGCACTCCACGCGCCGATCGTGCGCCAAGGATGTCGCGCGCTCGCGCTGGCGAGCGCGAGTGTCGAGAGCTTCATGACGTACCTCCTACCCTTGCTCGTGAGTTCCATTCCCGTCCAGTGTTACGCCGCTTCAGCCTGCGCGACGAGAGGCTCGGGCTCGGAAACCGTCGCCTCCTGCGGCCGCCGTTTGCGGGGTATGAGAAGCGCGAGCACGGCCCCGGCGCCGATGACGATCGCGCCGACCCAGAGTGCCGGCACGAGGCCGTCGTTGAACGTCTCCGGCGACTCGTAGCCGCCCGTCTGGATGAAGATCGAGGCGAGGACGGCCACGCCGAGCACGCCTCCGACCTCACGGATCGCGTTGTTGGCGCCGGACGCTTTCCCTTCCTCTTCGGGCCGAACGGCCGAGAGAACCACGTTCGCAACCGGGGCGAAGAACATCCCCATGCCGATGCCCGAGAGGACGAAGGGGCCGACGAGCGCCTCGTAGCCGACCGTCGCGGTCGAGACCGCCGCGATCCACGCGAGCCCGATCGCCTGGAGCCCGAGGCCCACGGCCATGAACGGCCTGCCGCCGACTTTGTCGGAGAACGCGCCGGCGATCGGTGCCACGATCATCGGCATCGCCGTCCAGGGCAGTATACGCAGGCCCGACTCGAGCGGCGAGTACCCCTGCGCAGTCTGGAAGAACTGCGTCAGGAGGAAGATCGAGCCGAACATCCCGAAGTACATGAGAAGCGACGCGGCGTTCGCGGCGGAGAACGCCCGGTTGCGGAAGAACCGCAGCGGGAGCATCGGCGCGGCCGCGCGCCGTTCCCAGGCGACGAACGCGACAAGTGCAGCGGTGCCGCCGGCGAGCGCCGCGACGATGCCCGGGCTCGTCCAGCCGTCTCCGTTACCGTGGATCAGGCCCCACACGATCCCGAGCAGACCTGCGCCCGAGAGCGCGAGCCCCGGAAAGTCGAGCGCCTTGTCCGGGCCATACGACTCGGTCAGTCGCGTGGCGAGCGGGAGCAAGACGAGCCCGATGGGGACGTTCAGCCAGAAGATCCACTGCCACGAGATCCCGTCGACCACCGCACCCCCCACGAGCGGGCCGGAGGCGACGGCGAGACCCGCGACACCCGACCAGACGCCGAGTGCTGCGCCGCGCCTGGACGCGGGCACCGCAGCGCTCAGGATCGTAAGCGTCAGCGGCGTGACGATGGCCGCGCCGATGCCCTGCACGGCGCGGGCGGCGATCAGCCATTCGGCCGAAGGCGCGAGCGCCGCCGCGGCCGACGAGGCAGTGAAGATGCCGAGCCCGATCAGCAGGAGCCGCTTGCGCCCGAACCGATCGCCGAGCGCGGCTCCGGTGAGGAGGAACACGGCGAAGGTGAGCGTGTACGCGTTGACGGTCCATTCGAGCTCCTCGATGGACGCGCCGAGATCGACGCGGATTACCGGAAGCGCGGTCGAGACGACGAGGTTGTCGAGCACGACCATGAAGAGGGCGACGGTGCTGATGACGAACGCCCACACCGTTCGTTGCTTCGAGGTCATCCTGTCCTCCTTCCTTCAAATTTGTGCATGACTAGTGAGTGATTACTTACCAAGCGGTGAAAAAAATGCCGCCTACCCCTTCAAGCCTTTGCAACCCTCGGCGAGGCGCGCGACCCACGACTCTCGTGGATCCTCGTCGATCGAGTACTGCATCGCGGCGAGCACGTTCAGGAGCATCCCGGTGGCGAAGAACATCGACACCGTCTGGCGGTCCGCGCCCGAGACGGTCTCGACGTAGTCGACGAGCCGGCCGTAGCCGCGCGCGGTGCTCGCGCGAACGTCGTCGTCTTCGACGGACGCCGCATAGGCCTGGAGCTGGCCCTGGAGCATGTTGCGGTCGCTCTCGATCAAGCCTCGGTACGCGTCACCGATTGCGCGTAGCGCAGCTTCTCCCGTTTTCCCGGAAGCAGCCGTCCGGAACGTGTCGAGCGTCTCGGCGAAGCAGGCATCGTTGACCGCGAGAAAGAGCTCCTTCTTGGAGCCGAAGAGACGGAAGAGGTACGGCTGCGAGATACCGGCCTGGCGCGCGATCGCGTCCGTCGAGGCGCCGTGCAGGCCGTGTTGGGCGAACTCGGAGCGCGCCGCCTCGATCACAGCCTCGCGGCGTTCCCCCGCCGTCTGCCTGAGCGTCTTCACCATCAGGGAAAGGAAGTTATCACTTACTTACAATGTGTGTCAAGACCTCTGTGACGCGATCGAGCTCCGAGTCGGTGAGCTGCGTGTGGAACGGCAGCGCGAGCGCACGCTCGAATGCGCGATCCGCGCCGGGGAACGGGCCGTGCGAGTGGTAGGCCCCGAGCCGGTGCAGCGCCCAGGTCCCGATCTGCGCCTCGATCCCCTCGGCTCGCAGGGCGGCGAGCGCCTCGTCGCGGCGGTCGAGCTGGACGACGTACGCCTGCCAGCCATGGCGATCGCCGTCGCCGGCGCTCGGCGTCAGAACGAAGTGCTCGAGCCGCTCCGTGTAGCCGCGAGCCACGCGCTCGCGTGCGCCCAAGAGCTCCTCGAGCCGCTCGAGCTGCGGGATCCCGAGCGCGCAAAGAAGGTCCGGGAGCCGATAGTTGAAGCCCGGCGTGGGCATCTCTCCGACCTCGACCCAGCCGTGGTGACGGAAACGTCGCACCGCCGCGTCGAGACCCGCCTCGTCTGTTGTGACCGCACCTCCCTCGCCCGTCGTCACGATCTTCCGCGGGTGGAACGAGAAGCAAGCGAGCACGCCGAGTGCGCCGCACGGCGTTCCTCGATAGGAGGCACCGAGCGCGCCCGCGGCGTCTTCGATGAGTGCGACGTCCTGCGGGACAGCCGTCTGGAGCTCCTCCCATGCGACCGGCCGCCCGAAGAGGTGCACTGCCATGATCGCGCGTGTGCGCGGCGTCAGCGCCGCGGCGACGGCAGCGGGTTTGAGGAGGAACGTGTCGGGATCGACGTCCACGAGCACCGCGCGGGCGCCGCAGAGCTCGACGGCGTTCGCTGTCGCGGGAAACGTGTACGCGGGGACGACCACCTCGTCCCCCGGACCGATCTCGAGCGCGAGGACCGCGAGATGGAGCGCCGCCGTTCCCGACGAGACTGCGGCGGCGTGCGCCGTCCCGACCGCTCCGGCGAGCGCTCGCTCGAGCTCCTCGACCTTCGCTCCCATGGTGAGCTGGCCGCTCGCCAGCACCTCGGCTACCAGTGCGGCCTCGCGCTCGCCGACATCGGGCTTGGCGAGCCGTATCGGCTCCGTCACGGAGTCGGGGCCCCGAGCCGCTCGCGTGACCAGGCGATCGTGCGGGTCAGGCCCTCGTCGAGCTCCACCTGCGCCTCGAAACCGAGCAGCCGCCGGGCCTTCTCGACATTCGGGATCCTGAGCTCCACATCCATGTAGTGGAGCGGCTGGAAGACGATGTCACCGGGACAGCCGGTGAGGCGCCTGATCCGCTGTGCCAGCTCGTGGATTGTGACCGTCGAGCGCGCGTTCCCGATGTTGAAGCTCTCGCCGACCGCGTCCTCGTGCTCGAGCGCCAGGAGCGTGCCGTCGACCATGTCGTCGACGAAGCACCACGCCCGAATCTGGGAGCCGTCCCCGTGAATCGTGAGATCCCGCCCGGCGAGGGCGGCCTCGATGAAGGCGCGGATCGCGCCGCCGCCGATCTGCCCCGGCCCGTAGACGTTGAACGGCCGCACCGACACGGTCGGGAGCCCGAGCTCCGAGTGGTACGCGTGCGCCATGTGCTCGCCGGCGAGCTTCGAGACCGCATAGGTCCAGCGCGCCTCGCCGACCGAGCCGATCGTCGTCACATGGGCTTCCTGGACGTTGAACGCGTGCTGTCCGAAGACCTCGCTCGTCGAGAAGTCGACGAGTCGCTCGAGGGTCGCAGTCGCCGAAAGCGCCGCCTCGAGCACGTTGTAAGTGCCGATGACGTTGACCCGCATCGTCCGCACCGGGCTCTCGAGCACTGTGTCCACCCCCGCGATGCCCGCGCAGTGGACGATGTGCGTCGCACCCGTGACGAGCTCCCGCAGCCCCTCGAGATCGAGCACGTCACCCTGCACGAGCTCAAAGTTCGGGTGCTCGGCGAGATCGGTTCCGGAGAGCGCGTCCCGGTGCAGGTTGTCGAGCGCGACGATCCGGTTCTCGGCCACGAGGCGGCGTGCAAGCGTCGTGCCGATGAAGCCGGCCCCACCCGTGATGACGACCCGTTTCCCGCTCAGTGCCACGACGGCGAGTCTAGAGACTGGATGCCCGATCGGGCCGCACTGCTCCAGCCGGCGCAGCGTTGCGCTGGCGCCCGGATGCGCTCGGGAGACCGACGCAAGCGGCGAACACGACGGCCGTGAGAACCGCCACGCTCCCAAGCGCCTCGGCGTCTCCCGCAGGCCAGCCGCGATACCAGTCGAGCGCTTCGAAGACGGTCAGCGCGAGGGGCGCAAACCAGAGAGCGGAGAGCCGCGGCCGTGCGAGCGCGATCGGCACGAAGAGGAAGACGAGGTAGTGGAGCCAGAGGATGGGGGTGAGCACGAGCGCCGCAGCGAGCGCGAACGTCAGCGAGCGCCGGTCGTGCTCGCGCTCGGCCCCGGCTTCGGCTGGGGCTCCGCGAGCCGCTCTCCAGGCAAGGCCGAGCAGGACGCCACCCGCTGCGAGCACGAGAAGCCGGCTCGGGAACTCGGGGATCCCGATCGTCCGGAAGATCGCAAAGGCCGAGTACGAGTTCTCCGCCTCGACGTCGACGAGCTTGCGAAGCAGCCGCGGGTAGTCCGCGATGTCCTCGAACCCGAGCGCGAGCCAGGAGACGAAGGCAAGGCCAACCGCCGTCCCGACGGCGTAGATGGCCGCGCGGATCCTCCCGGTGACGGCGAGCCAGACGAGGAGCGGCCAGAGGAAGAGCTTGGCGACCACGGTCCCGCCCGCGGCAAGACCCGCCCCCTCGGCCCTGTCTCGAAATCGCCATGCGACCGCGACGAGGAGGAGCAGTATCGGGCCGATCGCTCCGTACTCGAACGCCTCGAGCGTGACCGGCGCAAGGAGGGCGACCGGGTAACAGCGCCAGTCTCGGACGCCGAGCAGGTAGAGCCCGCCAACGGTCGCGGCGATGAGGATCAAGGTGAAGAGGACGCCCGGTACGAAGGTGTTCGCCACCTCCTCGGGAAGCGCCGCCAGCGGCGTCACCGCGTACGCGAGCACGGGCGGATACGCGTACGGCGCCTGGGGAGGGCCCTCGAAGAGGTCCGGGTCCGAATACGGGCTCCGTCCGGCCAGGACTTCGTCGCCTGCGGGAAGGAACACGTACCCGAAATCCCCCGGCTTGATGGTCCCTCCGAGCGAAGCGAGCGTGTTCGCCCAGAGCGAGTCGTCGTGATAGTGCGGCGAAATCGCCCGCGCGACGCCGAAAAGCAGAGTCGCAGCGAGCGCGGCACACACCGCGACGAGCCACATTTGGCGCCCCTGCGCGGCATGCACGACCCGAGGGTAGCGACCGCGGCTGTATGCATCCCGTTAGGAATCGGACGCGAGGAGCCGGTCGAGGGGTACCCTGGCGGCATGCGTGCGATCGCGGTTCTCGCGCTTGCGGCGCTCGCGCTCGGGGTCTCGGTTGCCGGAGCGGCCGGTACGTTGAGCCACACGGCGCTGACAATTACGTACTGGGAGAACGGAACGGAGCAGAGCGCGAAGCCGATCGTGTGGACGCTCCGCTGCGATCCGGCGCGCGGAACGCACCCGCGCCCGGCCGCCTCGTGTCGGCGCCTGGCCGCCGGGGGCTGGCAGCTCTTCAAGCCGGTGCCGAAGAACGTGGCCTGCACCGAGATCTACGGCGGCCCGCAGGTCGCGCGCGTGGTCGGTGTCGTCGAGGGAAGGCGTATCTGGGCGAGCCTCTCTCGCCAGGACGGCTGCCAGATCGGGCGCTGGAGCGGCCTGTCGCCGTGGCTACTGCCACCCGGCGGCGCGACCTAGCCCCGCACCGCTCGACCCGCATAATGGCCGGCGTTGGAAACGCCCGCCCCTGCTCCAGCGGATACCCCTGGGCCGGCTCACCGGCCCGTTCTCGTGCTCGGCCTGCTTCCGGCCGGGCTCGCCTTCGCGCGCAGCCTCGGCCGCGCCGGGCTGCCTGTGTACGGCGGGGTCTTCCGTGGAAACGAGTTCGGCCTCCGCTCGCGCTACCTGCGCGGACGCTGCGTCGCGACCGATGGGGACGAGCGCGCACGGGACCGACGAATGCTGGCGTATCTCCGCCGCCTCGCCGGAGATGGGCGCGCCGTGCTCGTGCCGGAGCGCGACGAGCACGTGGACTTCGTCCTTCGCAACTGGGACGAGATCCGTGCGGTCGCCGACGTGCCGTTACCCGCAGAGCCCCAGATCGTTCTCCGACTCCGGCGCAAGGACCTGCTCCCGGTTGCGGCAACCGAGGCGGGGATCGTCTCGCCCAAGACCGTGCGCGTCGACAGCGAGGAGACGCTCCGCGCCGCCGAGCTCGAGCCGCCCTTTCTGCTGAAGCCGGTCGAGGGCCAGGAGTACGCGCTTCGCTTCGGCGAGAAGGCGGTCGTCGCGGCCGATGTCGAGCGGGCGGTCGAGGTCTGGCGCGAGGGCCGCGCGGCCGGGTTCGAGATGATCCTCCAGGAGCTCGTGCCCAACTCGCACGAGCAGGTTTTCTCCCTGTTCGCGTACATCGGGCGGAGCGGCGCGCCTCTCGCAACGGTGGTCGGGCGCAAGGTACGGCAAGGGCCATTGCGCTTCGGGACGAGCGCGGTCTTCGAGACCCGTTGGGACCCGCAGGTGCTCGAGCTGGGGCTCCGGCTCCTCGACTCCGTCGAGTACCGCGGCTTCGCGCACGTGGAGTTCGCACTCGATCCACGTGACGGCGTCTTCAAGGTGCTCGAGGTGAACACTCGCCTTCCGGTCTGGGCCGGGATCGCGATGAACCACGCATTCGACGTCGCCCGGACGGCGTACGACGACCTCTCCGGCCTCCCCTCCGCCGCCCGCGAGACCTTCCGCGGGGATCTCGCCTGGGTGTACCTCGCCAAGGATCTCTGGGTGTCCGCGCAGATGGCGCGGCGGAGGGAGCTGTCGCTTCGCGAGTTCCTCGCCCACCACGTGCGTACCGGGAAGGTGCGTGCCGTATTCGCGGCGGACGACCCGCTCCCGGCGCTCGCGAGCCTCGCCTACCTCCGCTCGAGGCTGTGAGAACGATGCGGATCGCGATCGTGGATCCGCTCGGGTTCAGCACGCCGTACGACGACCGGCTTGCCTCGGCGCTCGGCGCGCGAGGACACGAGGTACATCTGCTGACGTCCCCGTTCCTGCTCGACCGCCCGCCCGAGCCTCACGGCTACCTCCGGGAGGAGCTCTTCATCCCGATCTCGAGCCGTCTCCTGCGCAACGCGCCGCGGGCACGCTTCCGGCGGCTTGTGAAGGGCGCCGAGTACCTGCCGAGCGTCCTGCGTCTCATACGCCGGATCGACGCCCTCGAGCCCGACGTCGTCCATGTCCAGTGGCTCGCGCGGCCGGAGCTCGACGTCCGCTGGCTCAGGCGCCTGGCGCGACGCCACTCGACGGTGCTGACCGCCCACAACGCCATGCCGCGCCGCCGGCGCGCGTACGGCGCCTGGCGCGAGGCGCTGACCGCGGTCGCGCGCGTCGTCGTCCACTCCCGGCAGGCGGTCGACCGGCTCGCGGAGCTGGGGATCGACCGACGCAAGATCGTGCGGATCCCCCACCCCGTCTTCGACTCTCCGGACGGACGCGTCGTGGAGCCTCCGTCGGGCCGAATCCTTCTCTTCTTCGGGCTCATCCGGCACTACAAGGGGCTCGACGTGCTCGTCTCCGCGCTGCCCGAGATCCGGCGCCGAGTGCCGGGCGTGCGGCTGGTGGTCGCCGGCGACCCGCTGGAGCCGGTCGCGCCGGTGCAGGAGCTCGCGGCCTCTCTGGGGGTTGACGACGCGATCGACTGGCGTCTCGGCTTCGTTCCGGACGCCGAGGTCGCGCCTCTCGTGGCCTCTGCGGCAGCCGTGGTCCTGCCGTACCGCCAGATCGAGTCCTCTGGCGTTCTCGCCCTCGCGTTCGGCCACGGACGGCCGGCGGTCGTGTCGGATCTCGGTGCGGTCGGCGACGCGGTCCGGGAGTTCGGCGCAGGCCGCGTGGTGCCCGCCGAGGATCCCGCCGCGCTCGCAGAAGCGTGCGCCGACCTCCTCTCCGACCCAGAGGCGCTGCGCAGCTCGTTCGAAGGAGCGCTCCGCGCGAGAGCCTCGCTCACGTGGGACGAGTCCGCGCGCGCGCACGAGCAGCTCTACGCAGACCTCGTCGGACAGACGGAGCCAGCGTCGTGAGAGGGCCGC
>JACCWU010000097.1 GCA_013697465.1 Actinomycetota bacterium
GCCGCGGAGCGGCCGCCTTCAGGGATCTTCGCGCGCCAGGCTCTTCGCGCGATCGGAATCCGCGTGAGCGGATCCCGGTCCTGCGCAGAGGACGAATTCGCGTGAGCGGATTCCGGTCTTGCGCCAATTGGTACTGGACTCATCCTTGCCATCCTCGGAGCGAGCGAAGCGAGAAGAACCCCCGAACCCGGGCCCGGAACGAGAGCCCTCCCCGCGCGCGCCGGAGCAACGTCCGGAGCTCGGCGCGTGCGCTCTGGGCCGCACGACGGGCGTCCCGAGGCGGGCCGAATCGACCGCGTCCGGCCGCCTCGATGAACGCTCTCGAATCGATCCCCAGCTCCTCTGTGAAGGACCGTCGCAAGTCGTCGAGGGTGGCGCTCGCGGGGACGGCGATCCCCTGGTCGCGCAGGAAGGCCTCGAGCTCCTTGCGGCTCGCTGCCGCGATGAGACGCGGCTGGATCGTCAGGTAGCGAAGCCTGCGAACGAGCCACTTCACCGTGCCGATCACCGCGGCGGAGACAAGGGCGAGAACGAACGCGAGCAGGAGGATCGATGGCTGGTCTCGCGGGCTCGGGAGACTCGCGACCTTGAACCCGTCGGTCTCACGACCGTCGCGGCCGGTTCCACTGAGCGTCTCGAGCCTTCCGCGCCCGAGCGCATCCACCGCCTCGGCCGAGTCCGAGGCGAAGGAGTACGTCGCCGAGAAGGTTCCGCGCCCGGGCGTCGGGTCGAACGCGACCCATCCGTGGCGAGGGAACCAGACCTCCACCCACGCGTGCGCGTTTCGGTCGGTGACGTTCCAGGCCCCGTCGGCGTACTGCCCGCTCGTAAATCCGACCGCCACTCGCGCCGGGATGCCGAGCATCCGCAGCATTAGCGCCATGGCCCCGGCGTAATGCTGGCAGTAGCCCGCCTTGGTCACGGTCGCGAAGTGCACGAGGGGAGGAAGATCGATCGCGCGCGGAGGACGCTCCTCGTACCGAAACCCGCCACTCGTGCGAAACCAGGACTCGATCTTCAGAACCGCCGCGTACGGAGATCGCGCGCCGGCGGTCACACGACGCGCCCGCTCGAACAGCGGACGGTACGCGCCGAAGTCGGAGTACGACGGGTTCTCGAGCAGCCCGCGGACGATCTCGTCGCGGCCGGTTCGACCGTAGGCCGGGATGGACCGACCCCAGAGGACGAGGAAGCGCTGTGCTGCCGAGGGGTAGCGCGCGAGCGTCGATGCGAGCGCCGCCGGAGACGGATCCGGGAGATGGCTCCAGATTCGGTATCGCGTGCCAACGTCGAGCGGTGTCGTCGCGCGCAGGACGCCCCCCGAGTACGAGAAGACCGAGCCCACCGAGGGTGCGTCGACCGCCACCGGCGTGCCCGCGGCGACCAGCCGATCATCCACGAGCGCCTTCACCTGCACTCGCTGCTCGACCCAGGTCTCCTGGCGCCGGGCGCGCGCGGGCGCGAGCGCGTCGAGCGCGAGCGGCCCTTTTGCCTCGCGCAGGCTCACGCCGGACAGCTCCTCGAACCAGCGGTCGTCGAAAAACGTGTCGAGCGTGGAGGCACGCCAGTACTGCGCTCGCTCGACGCCGGCGATCCGCAGGACGGTCGTCTCCCGAGCCGGAAAGCTGATTCCGTCGTAGCTCGCATCCCACACGAACCGCACGCCGAGCGCGCTCGCCGGAGTCCTCCCGAAGTTCCACGTCTCCCAGCTGAAGATCCCGTCACGACTGAAGGTCGTCGCAGACGACGCCCATGCCGCACCCGAGACGACGAAGGCAGCGAGCGCGGCGCCGGCCGCAAGTGCGGTCAGGGACCGAGCGCGTAGGAAGAGCGGGATCGAGAGCGCGGCGGCGAGGGCCAGAGCGCCGGTTGGAACCGCTCCTTCGCCGAGCAGGGTTGCCGGCCATCCCGTTCCCGCTACCGCAACCGCAGCGGCAGCGAGCGGGCGCCGCGCCGCGACGAACAAGGCGATGGCGAGAACGAACCCGAAGACGGCCAGGAGCAGCACGCCGTCCATATCCGGATGCCGTGCGGCGTCGAAGGGCAGGACGACGCCGTAGAAGTCGCCGACGCCGAGCTCGATGCTCTCGCGCAACGGCCCGACGACACGTTCGTCGCGGAACGGAACGAGCTCCCAGGGCTGCGTGCCGAATGCAAGCCAGAGTGCTCCCAGCGCACTCACGCCTGCCGCGAGCGCGCGGGTTCTCCCGGACGGAGGGAGCGCCGGGAGAAGAGCGAGCAGTGTGACGACGCTCACCGCGCCGGCAACGCGAGGATCCTCGAGCCGCAGCCAGGAAACCGCCACCGCGAACGCCGGGAACGCCGCCGCCGCCAGCGTCCTACCCATGGGCGCTGGCCTCCCGCCGAGGGGCGTCGAGCACCGCCGCGAGATCGTCTCCCCGACGGAGCGTCGCAACCGGTATGCCCGCTGCGCCGAGCCGGAGCGCACCAGGGTGAACGCGTGTCGGCTGACCATTCCAACTCGGAGCGTCGATCCACACGACCGCTACGAGACGCCTCCCGGCCGCCTCCAGCAACCGGTCCACCGACCGCTGGCCCAGAGCTCCGGTGACGACGACGAGCTCGCCAGCCTGCGCCGAGGGCCCCGTCGCCTGAGCGAGCGTCCGGTCGAGCGGATGGGGTGCATCGGGCTCGACGCCAGCGAGCGTTGCCAGCGCCGCCCCGAAATCACCCGAAAGCGACCCGACGCTGAGTGTCGAGGCATGGACGCTGGTGGTCACGAGAGCCGCGCGGCGGCCGCGCGCCGCATGCGCCCGCAGAAGCGAGCCGGTGGCGCGCACCGCAGCGTCGAAGCTCGAATCGGGCGGCCGCCCGACCGCGCCCGCCGGGTCGCAGTCGAGCAGCACTGCGACCGCGTCCCGGTGGGACTCCTCGAGCTCCTTGACCATCAGCTTTCCGCGCCGCGCCGTGGTCGGCCAATGGACGCGCCGCAGAGACTCGCCCTGCTCGTACTCGCGAACCGAGTGGAGGTCGTAGCCCGCAGGCCGGTGCAGCAGAAGGCGGCGGCCGTCGACGCCGAGCCGTCCGCTGTCGCTGAAGAGCGCGGTCAGCTCGACGATTCTCGGGTGGACGACGACCGCCCTCGGAGTGGCGAGCGAGATCGATACCGTCTCGAGACCGAGAGGATCGCCGAGCTCGAGTGTGCTCTCGGCCACCGTGAAGCGTCCGCGCGGCAGACGGCCGAGCGAGAGCTCGCCCGTTGCGTTCCGTCCATGCCCTTGCAGGCGGCACTCGATCGCCCCAAGGTGCCCGAGCGACGCGAGTAGGGTCGTCGACCCCACAGGCACGCGCGACGCGCGCAGCGTTGCGATCGCAACGCGAACGTCGTCTCCTTCGACGGCCGGCGAGGGGTCGACGGTGAGACGGGCGGAGACGTGCGAACGGGCAAGGGCGGCCCAGCCGCGCGCCGCAGCTCCGGCCAGGAGGAAACCGATGGCGACGACGCCGAGCGTTCGCGACCCGAACGCCAGTGCGGCGAGGAGAGCTGCCAGGCCCAGCAGGAGCGCGCCGCCGGGGCGGGATCTCATACCGGTACGGGCGTCTCGCCGAGCGCCTCGGCGACGGCCTCGTCGCCGGTCGCCCCGAGCGCCCGCGCCTCGGGGGCGACGATCAGGCGGTGCACGAGAACAGCGGTGGCAACCGCCTGGACGTCCTCCGGGAGAACGTAGTCGCGCCCCCGAGCCACGGCTCGAGCCTTGGCGGTACGTAGTAGCGCGATGCCAGCGCGGGGACTTGCCCCGAGCGCCAGCCGGCCGCTTGCTCGTGTGTGACGCAGAAGAGCGACGACATAGCGGCCGATGCTCTCCTCCACGAACACTCCGCGCGCGGCCTCCATCGCCGCGAGAACCTCCGAGTGGCTAGCCACCGCCTCCAGCCGTTCGAGCGGAGGCGCGGTGGTCTGCTCTCCGAGCATGCGCGCCTCCTCGGCGAGCGGCGGATATCCGAGCGAGAGCCTGGCCGTGAACCGATCGAGCTGCGCCTCGGGGAGCGGATACGTACCTTCGTACTCGATCGGATTCTGGGTCGCGAGCACGAGAAACGGCGGCTCGAGCTCGTACGTCGCTCCATCGATTGTGACCTGCGCCTCCTGCATCGCCTCGAGCAGCGCCGACTGGGTCTTGGGTGACGCGCGGTTGATCTCGTCGACGAGCAGCACGTTCGCGAACACGGGCCCCGGTCGGAACTCGAACTCGTTCGTCTTCTGATTGAAGACGTTGACGCCCGTGACGTCGGTCGGAAGCAGATCCGGAGTGAACTGCAAGCGCGAGAACGAGAGGTCGAGCGAACGCGCCAGCGACTTCGCGAGCATCGTCTTCCCGACCCCCGGGAAGTCCTCGATGATCAGGTGTCCCTCCGCGAGCAGGCAGAGGACGCAGAGCTCGAGGGTCTCCCGCTGTGCGCGGACGGCGAGCTCGAGGTTCGCGACCACCCGCGCGACAACGTCAGCCGCGACGACCGGGACCGCCGCCTCCTGCGCCGCGCTTGCGTCGCTCATAGGCCGCTCTTCGGTCTATGAGCGTGGAGGGGGTGTGGGGGAACCGGGCGGTTCCCCCACGCTCTCGAAGAAGAAGGGGACTCGTGGGGGGAACATGGTTTCCCCCACGGGAGCGAGCCGAAGGTGAGCGACGTCATTGCTCGGAGAGGATCCTCTCCACCTCGTCGAGCACGGTAGCGGCGATCTCGCTCTTCGCCGCCTTCGGGACATGACGCTCCCCTCCGTTCGACAGCAGGACGACCTCGTTCTCGAGCGAGTCGAACCCGATGTCACTCCGGCTGACGTCGTTGAAGACGAAAATGTCAGCGCTCTTCGCCGAGCGTTTCTGGCGCGCGCGATCGAGCCCGGACTCGGCACCATCGGCCGCGAAACCGACGAGAACCTGGTTCGGTCGACGGCCTGCACCCAACGCAGCGAGCACGTCGCTCGTCGGCTCGAGCCTCACCGTCCAGGGAGCGGCGCCCTTGGGCCGCTTCTCCGCTTCGGGCCTCGCTGGTCGGTAGTCCGCCACCGCCGCCGTCATGACGATCACGTCCGCGTCGGCGCGAGCGAGCGCCTCCCGCTCGAGGTCGGCGGCCGTCGGCGTCTCCACCACGGTCACCCCCGCAGGCGCCTGAACCGCGAGATTCGCGGCGAGCAGGGTCACCTCCGCGCCACGCCGTCGGGCCTCCTCCGCGAGTGCCACGCCCATACGGCCCGACGAGCGATTTCCGACGAACCGTACGGTATCGAGGGGCTCGCGCGTCCCCCCGGCGGAGACGAGTACGCGTCGACCCCTCAGCGGACGCTCTTTCCCCGAGCCGGCGAGGAGCGCCTCGATCGCAAGCGCGATCTGCTCCGGCTCCGCCATCCTGCCAACTCCCACCTCGCCTTCGGCGAGCTCCCCGTCCTCCGGCCCGACGAACACCGCGCCGCGGGCTCGAAGCGTCTCGGCGTTCGCACGGGTCGCAGCGTGCTCCCACATGCGCACGTTCATCGCAGGCGCGACGAGCAGAGGTCCGTCGTGGGCGAGAGCCGCCTCCGTGAGCAGGTCGTCGGCCAGGCCGTGAGCGAGCCGCGCGAGTGTATTCGCGGTGAGAGGTGCGACGACGAGCAGGTCCGCGTGCTCGAGATGTTGGTAGGGATCATCGCTCTGCGCCCGGCGCGCAAGCGCGAAGAACGTCTCGGCCGAGACGAAGCGCTCGGCTCCGGCGGTCAGGATCGGGTAGACGTCATGGCCCGCTCGAACGAGCAGGCGCACCAGCGTGCAAGCCTTGTAGGCCGCGATCCCGCCGGTGACGCCGAGCAGGATGCGTGCCATTATGTAGCAGCCTCCTTACGCAAGAACAGAATCCGCTCGCGCGGATTCTCTTCGCTCAAAATCCCTGAGCACTTGCACATGGCCGGAATTCGCTTGCGCGGATTCCGGCCGCGCGAAGACCCCTAAAGTAGCGTCCGCTTCGCGGCCGCGACACTTCATTCACATCACGCCCCTAGCCTGACGGGTAGCGGTACGTGATCTTGCCGCTCGCGATCTCCTCCATCGACATGGTCAGGTAGTTCTTGGAGCGGGATTCGATGAGCGGCGGCGGGGCTTCCTCGAAGCCGATGCCCTCGCCGAGCTGGTGGTGGTAGTTGTTGATCTGGCGTGCGCGCTTCGCGGAGATGATCACGAGGGCGTAGCGAGAATCGACTCTTTCGAGCAGATCGTCCAGGCGGGGATGAATCATGGTCGGCGCATGGTACCTGCGAGGGCGAGCTCGCACTCGACCAAGGCTGCGAGGACGCTCGTGGCACGCTCGAGGTCGTCGTTTCGCACCATGTATCGGAAGCGGTGTGCCTGCTCGAGCTGGGCGCGCGCGAGCGCGATCCGCTCGCCGATCTCCCCGGTGCTCTCGGTCGCTCGCTCGCTCAGCCGCCGTTCGAGCTCCGGGACGTCCGCTGCGATGAAGATGGTCACGCTGCCGTCGACTTCGTCCTGCACCGCCAGCGCGCCTTCGAGCTCGAGCTCGAGCACGCAGACACGTCCTTCATCTGCAATGCGCTCGATCTCCGAGCGGAGGGTCCCATACCGGCGACCCGAGACATAGGCGATGTGCTCGAGAAAGTCGCCGGCCTCGACCCGGCGCTCGAACTCCGGGT
>JACCWU010000098.1 GCA_013697465.1 Actinomycetota bacterium
CGGTCACGACCCAGTTGAACTGGGTGCGACGCGCGCGCCCGACGCCGATCGCGACCACGATGTACCCGCCGAAGGCGACCGCGGCGAAGGCGAGCGGCCCGACGACCTGCGACGCGCGCGCGAACGAAGGCGCCGCGAGCCAGTCGACGATCCAGGGCGAGAGCAGCGTAAGGCCGGTCGCGACCCAGGTCGTGAGGAGCACGAGGTACGTCAGGACGTATGCATAGGTGCGGCGTGCCTCGGCGTCGTCCTCGATCGAGTACGCGAACGCCGGCCACGCCAGCCGAAACGCGCTCAGCAGGAGCACCATCGCCGACGCGATCCGCACTCCGACGGAGTAGACGCCGACCTCCGCCGTGTTCGCGAGCTTGACGAGGAAAAGCCGGTCGCTGAAGTTCGTCGTCCAGAGAAAGAGCGCGGTGGGCATGAGCGGGAGGCCGAAGCGATTCATCTCGCGGAGGAGGCCGCGGTCGAGCTGGAGGCCGAGCTGCTCGCGCCGATAGCCGACGAGTGTGAAGTAGACGAGCATGGTGCCGGTGAAGTTGCCCACGATCACGCCGACGGGGCCGGCGTCGAGCGCGACGACGAGGACGAGGGTGGCGCCGACCGTGAGCAGGATGTTCGCGAGGCTCGCGCAGACGAACGCGACCGACCGCTCCTCGACGCGGAAGAGCGAGGTGAGCTGCTCGTAGTTCATGCCCGCCCAGAGCCCGACGAGGGCTGCCGCGACGAGCTCCGTGTCGTCGGACGAGCCGAAGAGGACGGTGGAGATCTCCCGTGAGAGCGCGAGCCCCACCAGGAGTCCGACGGTCGCCGTGGTCATCGTGAACCAGAACGAGGTGCGCAGCACGATTCGGCGGCGCTCGGGTTCCGAGGAGTCGAAGTAGAAGCGGAAGAAGGCACTCGTGATCCCCATGCGCAGCGCGATTCCGGCGACGGTGGTGAGGGCGATGAGCGTCTCGACCTTCCCGTAGTCGGAGGGCGTTAGGTAGCGCGTGTACAGCGGCAGCAGGAGGACGGCGAGGATGCGCGAGACGAGGCCACCGAGTCCGTAGATGGCAGAGTGCTTTCCGAGTCGCCGGAGCTGTGCTGCGGTCGCCATCAGGGCGTGATCGGGCGTGCCATGAACGTACGTTGCTCCGCGATGAGGCGAGCAGGATCGGGATCCAGCGCCGCGCGCTCCGGCGACGAGTAGTAGGCGCGATCGGCTGTCGCGAAGTCGCCGTCGTGGGCGATCACCCAGAGGAAGGTGTCGTCCTCCTCGCTCGCCCACGTGCCCAAGACGTCGAATCCGAAGCTGCGACGGAGCGGCGCAACCTTCTCCCGCCACTCCTCGACGAACGTTTCGAGCTCTCTCGGCGCGATCCGGTAGACGCGGACCTGAGTTTCCATCAGAGGCGAGAGTAGAGCGCGAGCAGGCGGTCGGCGACCCGCTCGAGGTCGTGCACTCGCTCGACGTAGGCACGCGACTCGGCCCCGACGCGACGGCGCTCCGCCGCTGATGCGACCAGCGGCTCGAGCCGGGCGTGGAGATCCTCCTTCGTCGCGCGCACGATCGGGACGCGCTCTCCGAGCGTCTCTTCCGTGCCGCGCACCGCCTCCTCGTGGAGAAAGGACACGACCGGCTTCCCGAGCGCCATGCACTCGATCGCGAGGAGGCCGTACCAGCCCGCGTTGAGCTGATCCACCACGATGTCGGCCTCGCGGTAGCGCTCGAATGCTTGGGCGTGGTGGAGGCCCTCCACGAGGACGAGGTCGGCGTCGAGCCCCTCGCACGCCGCGATGACGTGCTCGGTGCCCTTGCGGCGTCGCGACGAAGGGGCGTGCACGATCACCGGCCTCGCTCGGTCGCCCGGCGGAGACGGGCGGATTGCGTGCACGTCGATCCCGGGTGGGATGAGCTCGGCGTCGGGCACCCAGCGGAGCGCGTCGTACGAGCCGACGACCTCGGCTCCCGCCTTCTTTCCGAACGCGAGCTCCTCTGGCGTCTTTCCTCGGATGTCGGAGCCCAGGTAGTGCATGACGGACTTCTTGCGGACCGCTTTGAGGATCGGGAACTGGAGCGAGCGGGGAACGAGGGTCAGCCCGAAATAGAAGTGGAACACGTCGGTGCGCGGGAGGAGGCCGAGGAGCGCGCGCCACTGCGTCGCCTGTCTGCGGGCGAGGCCGCCGCGGCGCTCGAGCGACACGTCCGCCTCGGGGTGGAGCTTGTAGCGGTTGAAGACGACGAGCTTCGCGTCGACGCCACGTCGTCGCAGTGCCTCGACGTTCGCCCACGGCACGCCGGCGGTGTTTACCGGGCAGTGGACGACGCGAAGCGCGCCCTCCAGGTCAGCCAAGATCGATTCCGTCGGCCGCGAGCTGCTCGAGCCGTCGCGCGCTGTCGGCC
>JACCWU010000203.1 GCA_013697465.1 Actinomycetota bacterium
GTGCCGTCAGCCGCGAGTCGCATCACCCGGAGTATCAGCGCGCGAGCAGCCTGTGCTTACGCCTCGTCCGCATCGGGGACATGCGACAACGAATCGTGGGTCGATCTCGAAGGCGCCCACAGACACGTCTCAAACAGCGGGTTGCGAAGTGCCCGAAGCCGTCGGCACGATCATCAGGTGTGGGAGACGACCGACCCGGATGGCCGCCGCGTCATGCTCACGCAGTCGAGCTGGCGTCACATCGTCGAGCGTCATCCCGAGCTCGGTGTCAGCCGAGACGTCGTCCTCGCCGCCGTTGCAGAACCGGATGAGCGCCATGCGGGCTCCGAGGCGGGAGAGGAGTGGTTCTACCGGCGCGGCGCTGGGCCAGCCCGCTGGATGAGGGTCGTCGTACACTACGAACGAGGCTCCGGCAGGATCCTCACCGCGTTTCCTCGGAGGTCGCTTCCATGACAGTGCAAATCGCAGGGATCGAGTTCGACGACGTCGTGTACGACCGCGGCGCGGACGTGCTGTATCTCTCGGTGGGGGAACCGCTCCCGGCGTCCAACTTCGATGCGTCTCCGGAAGGGCACTACCTTCGCTTCGACGACAAGGGAGCGCTTGTCGGCATCACTATCGTCAATGCACGCCGCATCTTCGACCGGGAAGGCTCGATCCCGATCACGTTGCCGGAGCATCAGGTCGAGGCGACGGATCTCGGCCCCGTGCTCGCCGCCGCGTAGCATCCGCGTCACTCCGCCTCGAGCCGCGTCGGTTCATCCAGGTACTCGCGGGCCCCAGGCAGGTGGGCAAGACGACGTTGGCCCGACAAGTGCTCGAAGCAGCGGGGCCTCGATCCCACTTCGCCTCCGCCGACGAGGCGGTCGGGTTCGACATCGCCTGGATCCGCGCCCAGTGGGAAATCGGTCGACGTCTGGTTCGGGAGGAGCGTTCAGGCGAAGCCGCCGTCCTCGTGCTCGACGAGGTGCAGAAGGTGCCGCATTGGTCCGACACCGTGAAGGGACTCTGGGACCAGGACTCCGCGAGCGGCGTCCCTCTCCACGTCGTCGTGCTCGGTTCCTCGCCCCTCCTCGTCCGGAAGGGTCTCACCGAGAGTCTCGCGGGGCGGTTCGAGATCGTGCGCATCCGGCACTGGAGCTTCACCGAGATGCGCGATGCCTTCGGGTTCGACCTCGAGCAGTTCGTTTACTTCGGCGGCTACCCGGGCGCGGCGGGACTCGTGGGTGAAGGTGACGAGGTCCGCTGGCGCTCATACGTGCTCGACTCTCTCGTGGAGACGACGATCTCGCGCGACGTGCTACTCACGAGCTTAATCGGCAAGCCTGCGCTGCTTCGGCGCCTGTTCGGACTCGCCTGTGAGTACTCAGGCCAGGTTCTTTCGTACACGAAGATGCTCGGCCATCTCCACGACGCCGGGAACACGACGACGCTGGCTCACTACCTCGACCTTCTCGACGGCGTGGGAATGATCGGCGGCCTCCAGAAGTACTCGGGCTCAGCGGTACGGCGACGAGCGTCGAGTCCGAAGCTGATCGCCCACAACACCGGCCTCGCGAGCGCAGTGCGCGGACTCCCCTTCGCGGCGGTGCGGTCGAATCCCGAGCAATGGGGCCGTCTCGTGGAGACGGCAGTCGGAGCGCATCTCCTGAACCACGGGCTCACGCCCGAGTACTGGCGAGAGCGCAACCGCCAGGTGGATTTCGTGCTGGAGACCCCGCGGGCCGTCACCGCGATCGAGGTGACGGGCGGCCGGCGCAAGGAGGCACCTCCCGGCCTCGACGCCTTCCTCCTACGGGTTCCGGAAGCGCGACCTCTGCTCGTCGGGGCACAAGGTGTTCCACTCGAGGAGTTCTTCGGGAATCCTCCCGAGCGCTGGCTCGTCTGACGCGGCGGGGCTATGCGATCGGCTCGGTGCCTCAGGCGTTCGCGTTCCAGGCCCTGCTCGTGCCCTTCTCGCCTCACAGGCTCCGGAGAGTCCGGTCGTGTGCACGATCGGATGCGCGAGGATCAGACGCTCGAGCAGCTCCACGAGGCCCTCCGGCTCGCCTTCGGCTGGGCCGATCCCCAATCTCTACTCGTTCTGACTGACCGGCAAGTTCTAGGACGACGCCGGCCAGGCAGAGAACTCCCTGCATCGCTCGTACGAGCGAGTCCGAACGCGGCTCGGGATTCCCGAGTAGAGTGTGTGACACAACGCCTTGCTGAGTGACCGACTCGACTGGCGGGCGTGACCGGGACATAGCGTCCCTTTCGCGCTCGCGACGATCACTTGTCCGGCGAGGCGAACCCGAACCCTCTGGGGAGAGGCATCTATGTTGACCGAAGCGCGTCCGTCCGTCCCGTCCCTCCGCCCACCTGAAGAACAGGTCGACGGGCCCGCGCCGACCGGAGTCGAGCCGCAGAGCGTCGGTGACGCAGTGCTGGAGAAGGCTCCCGCGAGCGGCAGCGCGGGCAAGCGTGGCGCGAACAGCTCGCGCTGCTCGTTTTGTCGAGCCGCGATTGGTGAGGGGGTCGCACTGACGATCTCGGCATCTAGCAAGCATGGTCAGCGGGGGTCCACTGGCTGCTTTTGCTCGGTGCGCTGCCGAAACTGTGTTCTCGCACTGGCCGCGCTCCACCCTTCGTCGCTCGCGACTGCCGACTTCATCTCAACGCGTGCGCTCCTCACCGATCGGCTCCTCGACCTCTGGCGACAGGGCCCAGGACCGGACCCGGAGCTCGTCCTACAGGCTGCCGAACGTGCCAGTTGCGGGTTTCCGACTGTCGCGCCGGCCGTTCTGACTGGCGCGCACGCTGGCGCACAAACCCTTCCGCTCGCGAAATCCCCGCTGTTCGCCCGATCAATCCGTCGAACGTCCCGGTCCTGAAAACCGTTGAGCGCAGGGGCGTCCCGTGGTCGCTTTCCACCCCGAGGCCGGCGTTCAAGTCGAGTCTGGCCTCAACGTCTGACGATGATGCCGATGGGCTGATCTTCCAGCCCGTGCGGTGGTTACTGTCTGACCCCGCCTGAGACCGCTCGACGGGGCTCGCCGATAAACGACTCGCGCGCACCGCGGCCAACACCGTGGCGGTGTATGCCCCGTCTGTTGTTCGAGGACACGATCTACCTCCTCGTCCTCCTGCCCCTGCGGCGACGTCGCCGCCGCTCAGCCCTGTACGCGGTCTCGAACCACTCGTCGAAGAGGCGCTGGCGAGCGTGATCCGGCAAGGCCGCGCTTTCGCGCGCCTGCTCATCGAGCAGTTCCCCGTGATCACCCAACCTCGAGTTGCATCACACGCCAGGATCAGACGGAGAGCTCGCTTCGGCCCTGGAACGGACCGCCTGCTAACACTCCGTCCGAGGCACCACATACCATGTTCGTAGGCAGGAATGGCAACAGAGCTAACCCACCAGCAACTTGCGTTCTGGGCGCTCCATCCGCGGGGCATGGTTGGATCGCACCTGATGAAAAATCCGTTCGCCCGCTCAACCGAGGCCGAAACAGTCGAAGCCTCGCTGCGAAGCCCTTCCACCCGATCACCTTGTGGACGACGACGCGGAAGGGCACCCGGTAGCGGCGGCCGCGCTTGAGCTCGGAGAGGAGCCGGATCGCGACCTCGGCTGCGACCGCGATCGCCCCGTCCTCGGGCCACACGCGGGCCCGGCAGCGGTCGAGCATGACGCCGTAGTAGCTCTCCACGAGGAGCGTTAGCTCACCGGTCTCGAGCAATCTTTTGTCCTCTGCATCACGCGCATCGTGCATCGAAGACGTAGTCAGGCCGGACACGTCCCGATCTTACGAGGCCGGCAGCGGCATCTTGCGTCGTGCGCTGCGCGTGGGCACCCTCGAGCGGTGGAAGAAGAGCAGGGGATCTATCGGGGCGAGGTGGAGGACATCATCGGCGCGCTCGCCGACCTGCGGTTCGACGTCACGAAGATCTTGTGGTACATCGAAGGAGGCGACGATGAGTGGGAAGAGGAGGAAGAGGAGGAGGATCCCCCGGGAGACGCTTGAGAAGCTTCTGGCAGAAGACGAGAACTACCAGAAGCTCCTCCGGCATCTCGAGCGGCTGAGGATCGAGCTCGCGACGGGCAAACGCCCACCGCCCGAAACGACCTAGGCTTCTACTCGTTCTTCAGCGCAAGCTCGACTGCGTCGTCGAACGGCAACGCGCGGCCTTCCGCCCAGACCGCATCCGCGGCCTCGCCAAGAGCGATTCGCGCGGCGCCGACGTACCGCTCGAGTAGCGCATCCCAGAACGCGACGGAGATCGAGATTCCAAGCGATTCCCAGAGCGCCTCGACCGACGCACCCAGGCGCAGCGCGCGCTCGGGGTCGCCGTTGCCGGCGACGGCCATCGCGACGCCCTGCACCTCGGCGCTCGTCTCGATGACGTCGCCGAGCGGAAGCGCAGCCTGCAGGCTCTGGCGGTAGCGCTTCTCGGCTTCCACTGTGTCGCCACGGATCAACGCGCAGTCGGCGAGGAAGTGATAGGCGAAGTGCTCGGTGCGCGGGTCCTCGCCCGTACGCTCGAGGAGGTTCCGGGACATCGGCTCGGCACGGTCGACGTCGCCGAGCGCGACGAGCACCTGGCAGACGCCGACGAGTGCTCGGGTCACGGCCGCGGGGTCGCCGAGCTCGCGGCGAAGCTCGAGGCTCTGCTCGAACGCCTCGAGCGCTCCGGCCTCGTCGCCGGCGTCGTAGATGAGTGACCAGCCGAGGGAGTCGAGAGCCGAGGCGAGCTCGTCCCGGTCGCCGAGCTCGCGCCAGAGCCCGATCGCCTCTTCGACCTGGGCTGGGCCTCTCTCGACTTCGCCCTGGCGAGCAACGAGCGAGCCCGACGCGGTCAGCGCCCGTGCCCGAGGACGACCGGTCGCAGGTGAGTCCGCGAGCGCTTCGGCCAACCTGCGGCACCCCTCGGCGACGAGGCCCCGTGAGAGCCAGAACCAGCCGAGCGCGCCGGCGAGCTCGAGCGCGCGACCAGGGTGGTTCGCAGAGAGCCAGTCGAGCGCGGCGCGGAAGTCGTCGTGGTCGAGCTCGAGTCGCGCCGACCAGTCCGCCTCGGCCTCGAACCGGCGCTCGTACGCCTGCTCGGCGAGCGAGGAGAAGAACGTCGCGTGGCGCTGCCGGATGTCCGCCTCGTTCGCGTGCTCGAGCCGGTCGCGCGCGTACTCGCGGATCGTCTCCAGCATGAGAAAGCGGTCGTCGGCGATCGGCTTCAGGAGGCTCGAGTCGACGAGGGAGGCGACGACATCGAGGTCGGCCTCGCAGACCTCCTCGGCCGCGGCGAGAGGAAAGCTGGCCGCGAACACGGCGAGACGGGCGAAGAGCTTCTGGCTCGCCGGGTCGAGCAGGTCGTAGCTCCACTCGATCGTCGCGCGGAGCGTGCGCTGTCGCTCCGGTGCGTCGCGGGCGCCGCCCGTCAGCAGCGGGAGAGCCGAGTCCAGGCGCTCGAGGAGGGCTTCCGGGCCGAGGAGCTTCGTCCGCGCGGCCGCCAGCTCGATCGCCAGGGGAAGCCCGTCGAGGCGCCGGCAAATCAACTCGACGGTGGAATCGAGTGCGAGCTCCTTCCCCACCGCTCGCGCGCGCTCGACGAACAGCGCCGAGGCGTCGCCGGTCGGGAGGGGCTCGAGCCGGAACTCTCGCTCGCCCGACACGCGCAGGGGAGCGCGGCTCGTGACGAGAACGCGGAGCGCGCTCGACGAGGCGAGGAGGCGTACGACGCCCGGCGCGGCGTCGAGCAGGTGCTCGAAGTTGTCGAGGAGGAGGAGCAGCTCCTTCCCGCGCAGGAAGCCGGCTAGGTCGTCGGGCGCTCCGATCGTCTGCGCCACTTCGGGGGGTACGAGCTCGGGGTCCGAGACTCCGCCGAGGGGAACCCAGAACACTCCGTCGCGAAGCCGTCCGACGAGCTCGGCCGCCACCTGGAGCGCCAAGCGCGTCTTCCCGGTACCTCCAGGACCCGTCACCGTGAGCAGGCGCGTGCCGTTCGAGAGCGCGGCGACGAGCTCCTCGAGCTCGCTCTCCCGCCCAACGAGCGCGCTGGACGCGACCGGCAGGTTGGTCGCGTCGAGCGAGCGGAGCGGCGGAAACCCGCCCTCGCCGAGCTGTTAGAGCCGCTCGGCCCGGACGAGGTCTTTCAGACGGTGTTCTCCGAGGTCGCGGACGGAGAGGTCGTCGAGGAGCCGCTGCGTCGTCTCGGAGAGGACGATCTGCCCGCCGTGCGCAGCGGCGGCGATGCGCGCAGCGCGATGCACGTCCATTCCGACGTAGCCCTCGTCGGTGACGACGGGCTCGCCCGTGTGAACCCCCATGCGCACCCGGATCGGCCCGCCCGCGAGAGCTCGGCTCGCGTCGTGGGCAGCCGCGACAGCGTCGGCAGCGCGCGAGAACGCGACGAAGAAGGCGTCGCCCTGGGTATCGACCTCGACGCCCGAGTGCGCGGCGAACGCCTCCCGCAGCAGCACTCGGTGCTCGGCGAGGAGGCCGGCGTATGCCGCACCGTGCTCCTGGAGTAGCCGCGTCGAGCCCTCGACGTCCGTGAAGAGGAAGGTAACGGTTCCGGTCGGCAGCCCGCCCGCGCTCACGTCGCGATCATCGCACCGGCCGCGTCCGGGCCTACTGCTGACCTCGCCGTAACCATTCGGCCAGGAACGGCTCCGCGAGCCGGCACCGTCTGTTTCGCGGAAGTGCGTTACGCAACACGGCGTAACGCACGCACCGCAGACCTACTCATCTAGGAGCAGCTCGTCTGCAACCTCTTCCCAGCAATCCAGGTACTGCAAGACTCTCTCGTTCAGCTTGCGCTCGAGCCGGACGACTTCGACCCATGCAATCGTCTCGCCGCCACCCAGTCGCGCATTGAGAAAGCTCGCCACGGCCTGTGCGTCGTCATCGTCAGTGAACGCACATGCGATTTGGTCGCGAGGAGCAAATCGCGGGTCGAGCACTACTACGTAAACGCCGGGCACTCAAAGACGGTAGGCCCGTTCCCCCAGAAAGGGTATCCCTCGTGCGAGGGTCTGCGTAAAGCGTCCCTCGATTGAGGGATCGACTGCCCCGAGAGGGTGACTACCGTGCGACTAAGGGGTTATTCGGACGTCCCCTCCCCGGAGAGTCGAATCGGGGCAAATCTGCGGCCATAGGGAGAAACAATGAAGAAGCTCATGACGATTGCGGCGATGATCGCGGCGTTCGGATTCGGCGGCGCGGCGGCAGTAGCGGCCTCGGGTGACAAGCCACCGTCGCCGACAGGCCAGGGCGGCAATGACCAGGTCTGCCCCGCTGGCGACAGTGGGAAGATCGACGTGTCCGGGAGCCAAACCAGCATCACCGTGACAGCTCCGGATGGGAAGCTCATC
Source organism: Actinomycetota bacterium (assembly GCA_013697465.1). Classification (GTDB taxonomy): domain Bacteria; phylum Actinomycetota; class Thermoleophilia; order Gaiellales; family Gaiellaceae; genus GMQP-bins7. The sequence continues at coordinate 7,343 of JACCWU010000203.1, forward strand.
TCCGGCTACTGCGTGAAGGCAGGCTCGGCGAACCAGGGTCTCGGCCCCGAGTTCTACACGGTGAGCCCACCGGCCAAGTCGGTGACGATCTCGCACTCTTCGGGCAAGGACATCAGTCACTACTCGCTGACGTTCGTTGACGAAGGCACGCATACGACCGATACGACGCACACGGACACGACTCACACGGACACGACCGATACGACGCACACGGACACGACCGATACGACGCACACGGACACGACCGATACGACGCACACGGACAC
>JACCWU010000223.1 GCA_013697465.1 Actinomycetota bacterium
ACATCGACAACGCAACCAGGCGCTGCCACACTGGCTCGACCACTACAACCGGCGCAGGCCCCACAGCTCGCTCGGAGACCGGCCACCGATTAGCCGCGTTCACAACGTCTGTGGGTAGGACAGCTAGCTAGCGTCCGCTCTCACGGCCGCGGCGCCTTTACCATCCATCGACCCCGGCGCCATCAGACGCCCACGTCGAGATACCAGTCCAGGATCGAGGCGCCGGCGAAGAGCGCCACGACTCCGCCGAGCGCGAGAAACGGGCCGAGCGCTATCGCTTGCTTGCGGGCCGCCCTTCCGTGGCGAACGAGCAGCACGGCCGCAGGAAAGAACGCCGCCAAGAAGCCGATGAAGAGCGCCACGATCACCGGCGCACCGAGACCGGCGCCGAGAAACGCGGCCAGCTTGACGTCACCCATCCCCATCCCCTTCGGATATGCAAGCACGATCAGGAAGAGGACGACCCCGGCGCCGAGCGCGCCGAGTAGCCACACGACGCTCGGATCGTCGAGGGTTCTGGCGGCTAGCAGAAGCAGTGCCCCGGGGACGACGATGCGGTTGGGGATCAATCGGTGCTCGAAGTCGGTTCGGGTCACGACCACGAGCACCGAGCAGAAGAACGCGGCGATGAGGGCCTCGGCGGTGAATCCGAAGACGAGCCCGGAAGCGCCGCCGAGCAGAGCGGTACCGGCGGTGACGAGCGGGAGGCGCGACGAACGCTTCACGCCGGCGAGCAACGGTCGTCGAATGGGAGCGTTCGTGGCGATCCGGTCGGCGATCGGCCCCACGGCAAACCCGAGGAGCAGGCCGACGAGGCCGGCGGCGGCGTCCACGGGCAACGATTCCCTCGGCGAGCCCGACTTCCTCCTGCGCGAGTTCGGAACGCCGGCGGTATCCCCCCTTCGGGCCGACCGCCCTGCCCGGAAGCGTGCGTTCAAGCGGGCCCGAGATGTTCGTGGGATCCCTCGACCGGGGGAAGGTCGTCACTCGTTTTGGGGGCGATGGATACCTGGATGCCGACTACCGTCAAAGGGACTGCGGCGCCCCGCGAGCGGGGGCAGGAGGCTACGACACCGAGGTGACCATCCGAGACAGGCGGACTACGAGCGGTACGCTTGCTTGGGTGCTGTCTCTCGCCGCGCTCGTCTTCATCGCGGGCGCGGCCGCGGTGACGCTCCAAAGCTCACCCGACCGGGTGGTCGGAGCGCTCATTGTGGTCGCTCTCTGCGCGGGCGCATGCGGGTTCGCGCTCGACTGGCGTCTTCGACGGGCACAGTCGCAGGCGCTTCGCGATCCGCTCACGAGCCTGCCCAATCGCGCGCTGCTCGAGGATCGGATAGAGCAGGCGCTCCACCGCGCCCGCCGGATGCAGGAATCCTTCGCGCTGATCGTCGTCGACCTCGATGGCTTCAAGGACGTGAACGACGTTCGCGGGCACGGCGCCGGCGACGCGGTCTTGCGAACGCTGGCACGGCGCTTCGAGGCGATCGTCCGGGCGAGCGACACGGTGGCTCGCGTTGGCGGAGACGAGTTCGTGGTGCTCTCGCTCGGAACGAACGACGACGACCAGGCAGCGGCGCTCGTGGGAAGGCTTCGGCATGCGTTGCGACGCCCGTTCCGAGTCGAGGGCGCGACGGTCGAGATCGACGGCAGCGTCGGGTGGGCCGTGTTCCCGGGAGACGGGGCGACCGCCGACGAGCTGCTCGCGCGCGCGGACGGTCAGATGTACGCGACGAAGCGCGATGCGACGGACGACAGCATCTTCCTCCGTCGCGGCGTCGACGCGGGGATCGTCAAGGACGTCGAGACAGCGTTGCAGCGAAACGAGATCGTCGTTCTGTACCAGCCAATCCTCGACCTCAAGTCCGGGCAGCCGCACGCGGCCGAAGCACTCGTACGACGCGTCCTCCCCGATGATGGGCTACTGCTTCCGGCGGAGTTCGTTCCCCACGTCGAGCGGACCCCTCTGGTGCGGGAGCTGACGTTCCTCGTGGTCTCCGAAGCGCTGCGCTCTGTCGGAGTCTGGGCCGCGGTGGGCAGCGATCTCGGCGTCTCCGTCAACGTGCCCTACCGGCTTCTGGATGATCCGCAGTTCGTCGAGGGCCTGGACGCGCTCCTCCGCAGCTCAGGCTTGCCTGCGAGGAAGCTCACCCTCGAGGTGGTCCCGGCCGGCCCTGGCGCGGGCTCAGAGCTGGACGAGGAGGTTCTCGGCCAGCTCTCGCGCGTAGGAGTGCGCCTCTCCCTCGACGACGGCGGACGTGCGGCTTCGTTCGCTGCGCTCCGCGTTCTCCCGCTCGACGAGCTCAAGATCGACGCTGGGCTCGTCCACGGCCTCGGCCGCAGCGCGATCGACGCAGCGCTCGTCGCGGGCATGATCGACATCGGTCATGCGCTCGGGCTCTCCGTGGTCGCCGAGGGAGTCGAGACACGCGAGGCCTGGGCGATACTCACCGAATGGGGCTGCGACTTCGCTCAGGGCTATTACGTCGCGAGTCCTCGCTCGGCCGACGAGCTCGCCGACTGGCTCCGCGCCGCCTGGCCCGCCGTCGCATAGCTCTAGAGGGCTTGGACGGCGAACGCGAGCGCAACGACGACGAGCACGATTCCGAGCGCGAGCCGAAGAACGTTCTCGGAGAGGCGACCCGTCGCGCGGGCACCGAGCCAACCTCCGGGAATCGCTCCGGCGAGCCCGGCCGCGAGGATGACCCAGTCGACGCGCCCGGCCCCGGCGTAGACCGCGAACGCGGCCACGCCTAGGACGAAGCCGACTACGAGATTCGTCCCCGCTGCGCGCCTCACGTCGAGTCCCACCGATCGGACGAGCGCCGGCATGCGCAGCGTCCCGAGGATCACGCCCACAGCGCCGCCGACTACACCGACCAAGAACGACAGACCCGCGCCGCGACCGAGGCGCAGAGTCTCGCGCGGACGAGGCTTGATCGGGCGGAGCACGAGGTCCAACCCACTCCAGCCCAGCACCACCGCAATGACCGCGTACAGAAGGCTCTCCGACACATCATCGGATATCAGCGCACCCGCGACCGCCCCGGCAACGGACGGGGGCGCCGTCCACGCGACGACACGCCAGTCGACCCTGCCCTCACGCGCATGACGGACCGCGCCGGCACCGGCCGCAGCCGCCGACACGGCGATGTTGGTTCCCGCTGCGGACAAGGGGCTCCCGGTCGCCAGGACGATGAGCGGCAGTCGCAGCGTCCCGAGCACGAGGCCGAGCATCGAGCCGAGGTAGCCTGCGACGAACGAGCCTGCGAGCGCTAGCGCGAGCTCCCAGGCTTCCAGAGCGGCTCCTCGCGGCCTTCGGCCGCGTTGACTGCGCGGGCGAGGATGAACAGAAGGTCGGAGAGTCGATTCAGGTACACGAGCGCGACCGGGTTCAGCGTGTGCTCGCCCGAGGTCGCGATCGCCTCGCGCTCGGCACGACGGCAGAGCGCACGGGCGACATGCAGGCGCGCTGCCGCCTCGCCGCCTCCCGGAAGAACGAAGCTCCGCAGTTCGGCAAGATCGGCGTTGAAGCGGTCGCAGTCCTCCTCGAGCACGTCGACCTGGCTTTGGCTGATCCGGAGTCGTCCTTCCTCCTCGATCGGCACGGAGACATCGGCGCCGAGGTCGAAGAGCTCGTTCTGAAGGCGCATGAGCACCTCGCGGACGCCCGCGGGACACTCGGCGGCGAGCGCGAGCCCGAGGGCGGAGTTGAGCTCGTCGACCGTTCCGGACGTGCCAATCCGCGCGTCGAGCTTCGAGACGCGGGTGCCGTCGCCGAGCGACGTGTCGCCCGAGTCGCCGCCTCGGGTGTAGATCTTCGTCAGGCGCACGGGCTCGTCTCGCTTGCGCACGCCGCGTAGATTAGGCGGCGTGCTCGTGAGACTGGCGCGGACCGGCGAGGCCGACACAATCGCCGAGGTCTTCCTTGCGTCGTTTCGGGGACTGACCTTCCTCCCGAGACTCCACTCCGACAACGAGACTCGCAGGTGGATTCGGACCGAGGTAGTCCCGCAGCACGACGTGTGGGTGGCCGAGGTGGAGGACCGCGTCGTCGGCTTCGCAGCGCTGAGCGAGAACCTGCTCGGGCACCTCTATGTTCACCCGCTCGAGCAGAGTCGCAGCTTCGGGACTGCGTTGCTCGACGTCGTCAAACGCGAGCGCCCGGACGGATTTCGGCTCTGGGTCTTCCAGAAAAACGAGGGCGCTCGACGCTTCTACGAGCGCCACGGCCTGCGGCTCGTCGAGCTTACGGACGGCGCCGGCAACGAGGAACGCGAGCCCGACGCCCTCTACGAATGGGTGCCCTGAGGGCGTGCGACTGGTTCCTCGCGAAGCTGCTTCCCGAGAATCGCCCGTGCGATCACGAGTCGCTGGATCTCGCTGGTGCCCTCGTAGATCTCCGTGATCTTCGCGTCGCGGTAGTAGCGCTCGACCGGGAATTCCTTCGTGTAGCCGTAGCCACCGAGCACCTGGATCGCCTCGGCTGTCTGCCGGCGGGCCATCTCGGATGCGAAGAGCTTCGCCTTGGCGCCTTCGGTCGTGTGCGGGAGCCCCTGCTGCTTGAGCCACGCGGCCCGGTAGACGAGCAGGCGTGCCGCATCGATCTCGGTCGCCATGTCCGCCAGCTTCCACTGGATGGCCTGGAAGCCGGCGATCCGCCGGCCGAACTGCTCTCGCTCGAGCGCATACGAGCGGGCGACGTCGAACGCCGCCTGGGCGATTCCGAGCGCCTGAGCGGCGATCCCGATGCGGCCGCCGTCGAGCGTCGCCATCGCGACCCGGAAGCCCCGTCCTTCCTCGTGCAGCAGGCGGTCACGACCGACGCGCGCTCCCTCGATCACCAGGTCGGAGGTCGTCGACGAGTTGAGCCCCAGCTTCTCCTCCTCGCGCGTCACGCGGACGTGCTCGTCGCCGAGAACGAAGCACGAGACGCCTCGCGCGCCCTCGGTTGCGGGGTCGGTACGCGCGAAGAGCACGAAGGTCCCGGCGACGGAACCATTCGTGATCCACTGCTTGTCGCCCGTGAGAATCCATTCATCGCCGTCAGGCTCCGCCCGCGTGCGCAGAGAACCGGCATCCGACCCGGAGCTCGACTCCGTCAGCGCAAAGGCGCCGATCTGCTCCCCACGGGCGAGCGGAGGCACGAACCGCGTCTTCTGCTCGTCGGTACCGAACGAGAGGATCGGCAGGGTGGTTGCGCTCGTGTGCACGGCGACCGTCACGCCGACCCCGGCGTCGGCACGGGAGAGCTCCTCGAGCACGAGGATGTACGAGAGGAAGTCGGCGCCGGCGCCACCGTGCTCCTCCGGGACGCACACGCCCATCAGCCCGAGCTCGGCGAGCTTAGGGAAGAGCTCTGCGGGGAAGCGCTGATCGCGGTCCCAGGCGGAGGCGTTCGGCGCGATCTCCGTGTCCGCAAGCTCCCGTGCAAGCGCCTGGATCTCTCGCTGGTCGGCGGTGAGCTCGAAATCCATGCCGCGCCGCACTCTATTTGCTGCGCAGGAACGGAACCCGCG
>JACCWU010000244.1 GCA_013697465.1 Actinomycetota bacterium
CGTTCGCGTGCGCGAGCTGCCGGTCCGGGTCGAGCGCGCCCACGATGCCGCGTGCGATCTCCTTCAGGGTCGTCCCGCCCGCGAGGACAGTGAGCTGCGTCCGCTGCAGGTCCGACAGCCGCCGATCGAGCCGGGACAGCCGGGAGGCGATCGCCGAGATCGTGTCCGGATCACGGACGCCGAACGACACCTGCCGGAGCAGCCGGTCGAGCGGGACGGTCGGCTGGCGGTCGAGCGGCGGGGTCTCCTGGAGCTCGGTCTCGGTGACGCCGACGGCGTCCACAATGACGAACCGCTCCTTCGAGGTGGCGCCAGGGACGACGGCCTGGAGGTCGGTGTCGCTGATGACGCGCACGCCTCGGCCCTTCATCTGCTCGAAGTAGGTGCGACTGCGCACCGAGCGCATGAAGAACACGCACTCGAGCGGCTTCACGTCGGTGCCCGTGGCGATCATGTCCACGGTCACCGCGATCCGGGGGTTCGCGGAGTTGCGGAAGGCGGCGATCAGATCGTCCGTCTTGCGGCCGGTCGCCTTGTAGGTGATCTTCGCGACGAACTCGTTCCCCTTCCCGAAGACGTCGCGCGCGATCTGGACGATCTCCTCGGCGTGCGCGTCGTCCTTGGCGAAGATCAGCGTCTTCGGCACGTCGGAGCGGCCGGGGAAGATCTCGGTGAAGAGCCGGTCGCGGAAGGTCTCGAGCACAGTTCGGATCTGGTCTCGGGCCACGACCGCGCGGTCGAGCTCGCTCGCGCCGTAGGAGATGTCGTCGTCGAGCAGCTCCCAGCGGGAGCGCCGGGTCTGGCGGTCGCGGAACCTCGTCCACAGGCCGGCGTCGATCGTGCTCCCCCGCTCCGTGATCTCGGTGCGGATGCGGTAGACGTCGAAGTCGACGTTGACGCCATCCGCGACGGCCTCCTCGTGGCCGTACTCCATGACGAGGTTCTGGTTGAAGAAGCCGAACGCCTGCTTGTTGGGCGTCGCGGTGAGCCCGATCGTGAACGCGTCGAAGTAGTCGAGCACCTGCCGCCAGACGCCGTAGATCGAGCGGTGGCACTCGTCCACGATCACGACGTCGAAGAACTCGGGCGGGAGTAAGCGGTCGTACTCGACCGGGAGCAGGCCGGATGTGAGCTCGAACGCCGAGTGCTCGTCGAGCTCCTCGTCCATGACCGTCTCCCCGCGGAGGATCGAGTAGATGCGCTGGATCGTCGAGATCGTCACGCGCGAGACGGGGTCGATCCGGTTCGAGGAGAGGTGCTGGACGTTGTAGAGCTCGGTGAGCTTGCGGCCGTCGTCCGGCGTCGTGAACCCCTGGAACTCCTTGAGCGTCTGCCGGCCGAGGTTCGCGCGGTCGACGAGGAAGAGGACGCGGCGCGCGTCGGCGTGCTTGACGAGGCGGTAGGTGACGTTGGCAGCGGTGAACGTCTTCCCCGATCCGGTCGCCATCTGGATCAGCGCGCGCGGGCGGTTCGCCGCGAGGGACTCCTCGAGGTTGCGGATCGCCACGACTTGCGCGGGCCAGAGCCCCGTCTCGGCGAGGGGTGGCAGCGTGCGGAGGCGGTGTCGGAGGGTCGGCGCGGTCGGGTGCTTCGCGATGTCCGCGAGCCAGCCTGCGAGCGTCTCCGGCCGGTGGAACGAGAACACCGGTCGGCTCGCGGCGTCCGGGTCGAGCGTGTTCGTGAACCGCGTCTCCGTCCCGGTGGACTCGTACGCGAAGGGAAGCGCGCCTCGACGGCGGTCGGAATCTCGTCGGGAAGACCGTCGACGTACTTCGCCGTCTGCCAGGCGACGCCGGTCAAGGTCTCGCCCTCCTTTTTCGCCTCGAGGACGCCGACCGCGCGCCCGTCCACGAAGAGCAGGTAGTCGGCGCGACCGTGCGGGGCCTTCAGGACGAACTCGCGGACCGCGACACCGCGGGAGGCAGAGAGATTGACCGCGCCGGCGGCCTGAACCGCCCAGCCTGCGGCGGCGAGCATGCGGTCGATCTCGACGCGCGCCTTGGCTTCGGGAGTGAGATACGCGAGCTCGCCCTCGTTCACGCGTCAGATCATCGCCCAGTGCGGCCATGCCTGCTTACGGCAGGACGGGCGTTGCGCGGCTGAGCCGCATGGGCACGGTGGCCGCGGAGCTGTTCAGGCTCATGTGATCCTGGACCCTGTCGGTAGCGCACTCCGCCTGGCGGTGCGAGACTCCGCACCGTGAGCTCGGTCACTGAGCTACCGATCGGAACCGTCACCTTCCTCTTCACCGACATCGAGAGGTCGACGCAACTGCTCAAGCAGCTGCGAGATCGCTACGGCGAGGCGCTCGAAAATCACCAGCGGATCCTGCGCGAGGCCTTCGCCGAGCACGGCGGCCACGAGATCGACACGCAGGGAGACTCGTTCTTCGTCGCCTTCCGTCGGGCGAAGGACGCCGTGTCTGCTGCAATCGCGTGTCAGCGCGGGCTTGCCGAGCACGCCTGGCCCGACGACACAGAGCTTCGCGTACGCATGGGCATTCACACGGGCGAGCCGGCGATGGGCGGCGAGCGCTACGTCGGCCTCGGTGTGCACCGGGCGGCGCGCATCTGCGCGGCCGGGCACGGCGGCCAGGTGCTCGTCTCGCAGACCGCTCGCGAGCTGCTCCGCGACGATCCGATCCCCGACGTCTCCCTGCGGGACCTCGGCGAGCACCAGCTCAAGGACCTCGACGAGCTCGAGCGGTTGTTCCAGCTCGTCGCGCCCGGGCTCCTCCAAGACTTCCCCGAGCTCAAGACAGCGGCACCCGCGCCCTTCGAGGGACGCGAGGGAGAGCTGGCGGAGGCGGCGGTCGAGGAGATGGCGAAGCGCTGGCGTCGGCCGGGGCGCAGGATCCTGATCGTCGCGACCTTCGCCGCAGCGGTCGTGGGCGCCGCTCTCGGCGTGCTCCTGACGCAGGGCGGCGGGTCGACGGCGGGCGCCTCCGTCGGGCCGAACGCGGTCGGGGTGGTCGACTCGGAGAGCGGAGAGGTCGTCTCGGAGATCCGAGTGGGAGGGGCGCCGGGAGCGATCGCCGCGGGGCCGGATGCCGTCTGGGTGACGAACGCGAGCGACAACACCGTCTCCCGCATCGATCCGTCGACGAACGAGGTCCGACAGACCATTCGGGTCGGCGGCGGACCCGCGAGCGTGGCTGCCGGCGGGGGCGCAATCTGGGTCGCGAACGGGCTCGACGGCACGGTCGCGCGTATCGACCCCACGACGAACCAGGTCGTGCAGACCATCACGGTGGGCAACGGCCCGAGCGGCGTCGCGTACGGCGAGGGCGCCGTCTGGGTGACGAACTCCGCAGACGGCACGGTGTCCCAGATCGCTCCGATCACCGGCCGGGTGAGGAAGACGTTTCCCGCAGGGGTCGGAGCGTCTGGCGTCGTCGTCGGCTACCGGCGCATCTGGGTCGTGTCTCCGTCTTCCGCGAGCGTCGTCGCCCTCGATCCTCGCTCGGGTCGTGTTCTGCAGCGAATCGGGGTTGGTGGCGAGCCGAACGCCGTAGCCGCCGGCGCAGACGCGGTCTGGGTGGCGAATCGCGCAGACGACACCGTCTCCAAGATCGACCCGCGGACAACAACGGTCAAGGACACGATTCAGGTCGGTCGACGGCCGGAGGGCATCGCGGCGGGACCCGAGGGCGTCTGGGTGGCCAACGGCGTCGACGGTACCCTGATTCGCCTCGATCCCTCGACCGGCGAGGTCGTCAAGACCGTTCGGCTCGACAACCCGCCGCGAGGCGTCGCTCTCGCACCACAAGGGGTCTACGTCGCAGTTCAGTCGACCGGGGTCGAGCACCGAGGAGGAAATCTGCGGGTCCTGACCGTCTTCGGTCCGGACTCCGTCGACCCCGCGGTGGCCGGATGGAGCGGGTCGTTCCTGCTCATGACGAACGACGGGCTCGTCAGCTTCCGGAAGGCCGGCGGCGTCGAGGGTACGCAGCTCGTTCCCGACCTCGCCGTCGCACTTCCCACCCCGACCGACGGCGGGAAGGAGTACACGTTCCAGGTGCGGCCTGGCATCCGCTACTCGAATGGGCAGCTCGTGCAGCCTGACGATTTCAAGCGGGCGATCGAGCGCCTCTTCGTTCTCGGCACCCCCGACGTGAGCGGGTACTACGGCGGTATCGTCGGCGCCGATCGCTGTGTGGCCGCAAAGTCGTGCGACCTCGACGAGGGCATCGTCGCCGACCGATCCGCACGGACGGTCACGTTCCGGATAACCGAGCCGGACGCCGACTTCCTCGCCAAGCTCACGCTGCCGTTCGCCGTCGCCGTACCTGCGGGGATCCCGGCACGCGCTGGGGTAGCACGCCCAATTCCGGCCACTGGGCCGTACCGGATCGCCGAGTTCCGGAAGAAGGGGAGGACGCTTCGACTCGTCCGTAACCGTAGGTTCCGCGAGTGGTCCGCGGACGCGCAACCGCAAGGATTTCCCGACTCGATCTCCTTCTCATGGCGATTCGGCCTCGACACCGCTGCCAGAGTGCGTGCGGTCGAGCGCGGAGCCGCCGACATCGCCCCGGGCGGCGACGGACCGCCGTTGTCGAAACAGGAGTTCGAGACCCTTGCCGTCCGCTACCCCAGCCAGCTCCACGCGAACACGGCGCTCACCACTCTGTACTTCTTCCTCAACACACGCGTGCCGCCGTTCGACGACGTGCGAGTGCGCCGGGCCGTCAACATTGCCTTCGACCGCGAGACCTTCGCGCGGTTGGTGGGGAACGCGGCCGTTCCCACGTGTCAGATGTTGCCGCCGAACCTTCCCGGCTACCGGCCCACGTGCCCATACGTGACGGGCGGGTTGAGAGACGTCGATTCGGCGCGGCGGCTCGTGAAAAGCTCGGGTACGGCCGGCGCGCAGGTCACGGTCTGGGCCCCGAGTCTGAGAGCCGACGAGGGGCGCTACATCGTCTCCGTCCTCGACTCGCTCAGCTACCGGGCAGCCCTGAAGACGGTGGACGACCCTACGGAGTATTTCGAGACGGTCTCGGACTCCCGGGTGCGTGCCCAGGCCGGGTGGGGCGCCTGGCTCGCAGACTTTCCCTCAGCCGCCGGCTTCATCCCCGCGCTGTTCGGCTGCACAGCGTTCGTGCCCGCGTCGCCGGGACAGACCAACTTGGCAGAGTTCTGCGACCGCTCGATCGACGCGCAGATCGCCCGGGCCACCGCCGCCCAGGTGCAGGATCCGGCGGCGGCTACGACGCTCTGGCAGGAGGTCGAGCGGACGCTGCTCGCTCAGGCGCCGGTCGTGCCGACGTACAACCCGAGCAACGTCAACTTCGTCTCCAAGCGCGTCGGCAACTACCAGTACAACCCGCAGTGGGGCGTCCTGCTCGACCAGCTCTGGGTGAAGTAACCGGCGCGCTCGAGCGCGCGTGAGACCGAGACTCGACATCCTCGGCGAGCATGACGAAGCCGACCGGCGTCTCCTCCGCGTAGACCGCGCGCTTCAGACCTGCGCGGGCTCGAAGCGGAGCTTCTCGACCCTTTCGGGCACGCTGGTCGGGTAGTCGCGCGTGAAGCACGCGCGGCAGACCGCGTCCTCGGGCAGCGTCGTCGCCTCCTGCATCCCCTCGACCGAGAGGTAGTGGAGCGAGGTCGCGCCGATGAGCTGGCGCATCTCCTCGACCGAGCGGTGCGCAGCGGGGAGCTCGTCCTCGTCGGCCATGTCGATCCCGTAAAAGCAGGGGGAGACGACCGGCGGCGACGAGATCCGTACGTGCGCCTCGGCCGCGCCCGCGTCGAGGAGCATTGCGACGAGCTGCTTCATCGTCGATCCGCGCACGATCGAGTCGTCGACGACGACGATCCGCTGCCCCGCCACCTCGTCGAGTGGGTTGAACTTCATGCGGATTCCCTGCTCGCGCATCGCCTGGTCGGGCTGGATGAAGGTCCGCGCGACGTAGCGGTTCTTGATCAGGCCTTCGTTGAACGGGATTCCGGAGGCCTTCGAGTACCCGATCGCGGCAGGTGTCCCCGAGTCGGGGATGCCGATGACGAGGTCCGCCTCGACCGGCGCCTCGCGCGCGAGCCGCTCGCCCATGCGCACCCGGGAGCCGTGCACCTCGACTCCCGCCACCCGCGAGTCGGGCCGCGCGAAGTACACGTGCTCGAAGATGCAGAGCGCGTTCGGTCCGGCCGGGAGCGCCTGGGTGGCATGCAGGCCGTCTTCGTCGACCCACACGACCTCGCCGGGACGAACTTCGCGCACGAACTCGGCGGCGATCAGGTCGAGTGCGCACGTCTCCGAGGCGACCACCCAGTCCTCGCCGATCTGACCGAGTGCGAGCGGGCGGAAGCCGCGCGGGTCGCGGAAGGCGACGAGCGTGTCCTCGGCGAGAGCGGTGACGGAGTACGCGCCCTCGAGCCGTGCCATCGTGTTTGCGATTGCCTCGGGAAGCGGGGCCGGGTCGCGGGCCACGAACGCGGCGATGATCTCGGAGTCCGAGCCGGATCTGAGCTGCACGCCGTCCGCGACGAGCTCCGACCGAAGCTCCTCGACGTTGACCAGGTTGCCGTTGTGCCCGAGCGCGATAGTGCGCACCGGGCCGTGGTGGATCAGCGGCTGCGCGTTCGCCCAGCGGTTCGCCCCCGTCGTCGAGTAGCGCGTGTGCCCGATCGCGAGCTCGCCCGGGAGCGCCTGGAGCTGCTGCTCGTTGAAGACCCGAGTCACGAGGCCCATGTCGCGGACGACCGTCAGGCGCCCCCCGTCCGACACCGCGATGCCCGCCGACTCCTGCCCTCGATGCTGGAGCGCGAACAGGCCGAAGTAGGCGAGACGCGAGACGTCGCGCTCGGTCGAGCGAATGCCGAAGACCCCACACATCGCTAGTCGGACCCCTCCCAGGCCACGCGGAGACGGTCGAGCTCCACTCCGAGCAGCGTAGCGCCTCCGGCCGAGCCCACGGCGCGGACTGGCACGCCGATCGCCGCCGCGAGCTCTTGGACGTCGCGTTCCTTCGCAGGCGCGCAGGCGAGCACCGCACGGCCGCCGACCTCGCCGAAGAGGTCAACGGCTTCCTCCCCGAGCTCGAGGCTCGCGCCACACCCGGAGAAGAGCGCCGCCTCGACGAGGCAGACGGCAAGGCCGCCTTCGGATGCGTCATGGACGAGGGTGCAAAGAGGAGCTGCGCGCCAGAGGAACGAGATGAGCC
>JACCWU010000256.1 GCA_013697465.1 Actinomycetota bacterium
CGCCCGCGTCGTATGTCAGCTCGTGGCGTCGAGCTGCCGCCCGTGAAGGAGTCGACAACGAGCCGGTGGCGCGCTACGCGCGCTCGCCGCGCAGCACGCGCGGCGCGACCCGCGCGTAGTCGAGCCCCGAGACCCACGTTGCCACGAGTGCGAGGAGCAACGTCCACCACGCGACGTTGTCGCTCCACGCCCCGGCTGCGGCGAAGCCCGCCACCGCCGCCGCAACTGCCTGCGCCCAGGTCTTGACACGCCCGAGCTCGCGCGCACCCAACACGACCCTGCGCTCGATCGCGGCGAGGCGGAGCCCGGAGACGAGGATCTCTCGCACCACGATCAGCGCCACCATCCAGGCCGGGGCCACTCCTTCGCCGATCAGCATCACGAGCGCGGCGAGCACGAGAACCTTGTCGGCAACCGGGTCGAGCAGCTTCCCGAGCGGAGAGCTCGTGCCGCTTCGCCGCGCGAGCCACCCGTCGAGCTGATCCGTGGCCATCGCGACCACGAAGACCGCCGTGGCCCAGTACGAGTGGTTCGGGAAGTCCCAGGCGTAGAGGAGGATCACGACAGGGACCGCAGCGACGCGAAGAACCGTCAGCTGATCCGGGAGAGTCACCGTTCGGGAGAATACGCGTCCGATGCCACCCTTCTCGAAGATCCTCGTTGCCAACAGAGGCGAGATCGCAGTTCGCGTGTTTCGCACGCTGCGGGAGCTCGGGATCGGGACCGTCGCGGTCTACTCCGAGCCGGACCGCGGCAGCCTGCACGTCGCGACCGCCGACGACGCATATCTCCTCGGCCCGGGCCCGGCCACCGAGAGCTACCTGCGAGGAGATCGCATCGTCGATGTCGCGCTGCGTGCGGGGGCTGAGGCGGTCCACCCTGGCTACGGCTTCCTTGCGGAGAACGCCGACTTCGCGCGAGCGGTCGAGGACGCCGGCCTCGTGTGGATCGGCCCTCCGCCGGACGCTATTGAGGCCATGGGGTCCAAGATCGCCGCTCGCGCACGGATGCTCGCCGCCGGTGTCCCGATCGTCCCCGGCGGCACCGATCCGGCCGGCAGCGTTGAAGACGTGCTCCGGGTTGCCGAGGAGATCGGATTCCCGGTCGCGATCAAGGCGTCCTCGGGTGGAGGGGGCAAAGGGCTCAAGATCGCTGAATCGCCGGACGATGTGGAGCGCGCGTTCGACTCGGCTCGGCGTGAGGGCGCGGCGTACTTCGCCGACTCGACCGTCTACGTCGAGCGCTACCTCGACGATCCGCGGCATGTCGAGGTGCAGATCCTCGCCGACGCGCACGGCAACGTCATCCATCTCGGGGAGCGCGACTGCACGATTCAGCGGCGGCACCAGAAGCTCGTCGAAGAGACGCCGTCTCCCGCGGTCGGCGAGGCGCTCCGGGAGCGCATCGGTCGAATCGCGGTCGATGCCGGTCGCGCCGTGGGCTATCGCTCGGCGGGCACGGTGGAGGGGCTCCTCGCCTCGGACGGCTCCTACTACTTCCTCGAGATGAACACGCGGCTGCAGGTGGAGCACACGATCACGGAGGCCGTCACGGGGCTGGACCTCGTTCGAGAGCAGGTGCTCATCGCGGCAGGTGAACGGCTCTCTGTCGCGCAGGGGGAGGTGACGCTGCGCGGCCATGCGATCGAGTGCCGGATCAATGCCGAGGACGTCGCCCGCGGCTTCCTTCCCGCGCCCGGGAGGATCACCAGCTACCGGGAGCCGAGCGGAATCGGCGTTCGGGTCGACTCGGGCTTTACGTCTGGCGACGTCATCTCGGATCACTACGACCCGCTCATCGCGAAGCTGATCGTGCACGACGTCGATCGCGAGCGCGCTCGGCGCCGGATGCTGCGCGCCCTCGGGGAGCTCGTCATCGCAGGGCCGGCGACGCTGATCGGATTTCATCGTGCGCTCTTGTCCTCGCCGTGCTTCGTCAACGGCGAGACCTGTCGCGACCTCGTCGAGTCGGAGGAGCTCGCGGAGCGCGCTCGAGAAGCGACGGAGCAGCAGCCGAATGCGTTGCCTCATAAGAGAACGAGGCTACCTGCAGAGGCGGACGGAGGCATTCCGACCGGGCGCGAGCGGGTTCTCTCCGTCGAGCTCGACGGGCGGCTCCATCAGGTGCGGCTCCGGGACCCGGAGCCCCTCTGGACGGAGTCGGCGCGGCGGCATGCCGAGCGCTCGAAGCACCGGACGGGTGCCGCAACCGACGCGGTCGTGAGCCCGATGCAGGGGACCGTGCTCCAGGTCGACGTGGCCGAGGGCGACGAGGTCGAGGTTGGGAGCGTCATCTGTGTCGTCGAGGCGATGAAGATGGAGAACCCGATCGCAGCACATCGCGCGGGGTTCGTCTCCGGGCTGAGTGTCTCCGCGGGGGAGCAGGTTGCGAGCGGTCAGCTCATCTGTGTGCTGGCGCCGCAACCGGGATCGCTGCCCTGATGCCCCCGGCTTCGAGCACAGAACGGTGCGCCGACCTTTCGCAGGCGGCGGGGGAGCCACTCACCGCGACCGCAATCACAGCTCGAATCTGGCTCGTCCTCGAAGTACCAGGCGCATGGCCGCGCGATGTCTCTGCGGAAGACGCTCTGCCCGGGGAAGCGCGGGCGGCAGTGGACACGTGGCTCGCGAAGACCCCTGGCGGGCGGCTCCAGTTCGTCCGCCGGCCAGGGCGTACGCCGCGAAGCCTCCTCGCATTCGTCGTGCGAGCCGACGAAGCGACGCAGGAGCTGCGCCGACTGGAGATCGGGAGACTCGAGGACTTGGCTGCGGTAGACCTGAGCCAAGCGGGCGAGAGGGTCACCCACCCACTCGTCCTAGTGTGCGGACACGGAACCCGGGATCAGTGCTGCGCTCTTCGCGGAACGGCGGTATTCGCCGCGCTTGCGGAGGGACTCGGCGAGGACGAGCTCTGGCTCTCCTCGCATCAGGGTGGGCATCGCTTCGCCGCGAACGTGCTCGTCCTCCCGACCGGGTTGCAGTTCGGGAGGGTAGAGCCGGCGGAGGCGCCGTTGCTCGTCGCCCGCGCGCTCGCCGGACGGATCGAGCTCGGACGCTACCGCGGCAGAACATGCTACGAGCCGGGGGCCCAGGCCGCAGAGCACGCCGTCCGCGAGGCGGCGGGCCTCGATGGCATCGACGATCTCCGGCTCGACGCAGCCGAGAACGGCGTCGTAGGTTTCCGTGGCTTCGACGGGTCCACGTGGGCTGCCGTCGTCGAAGAGGGGCTGGGCCCTTCGGTTCCTGCAAGTTGCGCCGCCGAACCGGAGCGCCAGCGAATGCTCGGCGCCCGCGTGCTCTAGCCGTCGCTGTCGCTGACCACCAGGCGAGTCACCTTCATTCCCCCGAGCTGCTGAGCGATCGCCTCCGCGCTGCCCTCCTCGAGCCACGTCGCCTCTTCGTCGGGACGCGTGACGACCACGATCTCGTCCGCGTCGAATTCTCGCAGCGCGTCCTTGGCGGCGAGCAGCGGATCCGAGTCGCCGGCAGATGTCTCAGTCTCGTTCGAGGGGAGCGCATTCCCGATCGATGCTGCCGCGGAGTCGGCACGCTCGCGTGCGTCGTCATCCGCGTTGGTCAGCCACTGGAGACGCGACTGCTTGACCGCGGGCACGACGACGCGCAGCTCACCGACGTCGTCGCCGAGGGCGGCTCGCAGCTCGGGCACCGGCCACTCCGAAGAGGCGATGACGAGAACGTTGCGCATACCGACTAGTACCAGCGGCCACGGGCGAACCCGCCAAAAGCCAGCAGTCCGACGAGCGCGACAATGATTCCGAGCACGAGACTCCAGAAGATCGCGATCACGATGCCGATGATCACGATGACGCCGCCGATCGTCAGACCGGCTCCACCTCTGCCTCGATCGGCCATCAGACGGCCCCCCGGCCCGATTCCTGCTCCGCGGCCTCTTGCTCCTCGCGCTCGTCCGTTGAAGCGCCGCCCGTCTCGCGAGTCTCATGCTCGGGGCGCTGCGGCTGCACTTGCGGAGGGGTGTCCTCCGTCACGCTCGTCGCCGCTCCGCCGTAGCCGGCCTCGGCGTTCGAGCTCGTATGTTCCTCGGGTGTCGACATGCGGTTGCCTCCGTTCGTAGTGATCCGGCGGTTACCCGTCGCGGAGCCGAGTCAAACGGACGGTATCTGCTCGGTCAGCGCCGCAGCCGGTACGTCCGATCCGTAATCCAGACGAGCCGGGAGTCCAGGCCGTCCGGGGTCCGTCCGACGGCGATCAGCGTCCCGAAGACGACTCGAACCCAGCTCCCGGCCGCCAGAGAGCCGGGAGCCGAGATCTCGCCCTTCCACGAGGATCGCGGCTCGAGGATCTCCGGCAGGCGCGGCACGTACGTGCGCGCCCGGCGCGGCTCGGGAAGTGTCCCGTTGCTGTTTCGCTCGTCGAGCTCGGCTTGGTCGTCGGTCGCCAGGAGCATGAGGCCGAACGACCGGTCGAGCGTCGCCTGCGGGTCTCCGATCTCCCAGGCCACCGAGGTGTCGTTCGTGAGCGCGAGCCGGGCCGTCCACCCATCGCGAAGCACCTGTAGGCGATCGACCTCGAAGACGAGCTGCTCGCCGCTTTCGCCGTAGGTCTCGCGCCAACCGAGCTGCGCGGTCTGAGGGCCGGCCGGCGCGCTGGTCTCGGCGGGATCGTCGTCGGCGCGCAATCGCTCGGCCACCGACGAGAGAACGAGGAGAGCGAGCCCGGCGCTCACGACGACGAGGAGGAGGGTTCGGTTCCGGCTCATCGCGGCATGCTCGCACACCGATGCAGACCCGCCGGGTACACTCGCCCGCGCTTTGGACCTGTACGAGTTCCAGGGGAAGGAGCTCTTCCGCCGGCACGGCATCCCCGTGTCCGAGGGGCGTCTCGCCATGAACCCAGCCCAGGCCAGGGAGGCCGCGCAGCAGCTCGGCTGCCCCGTGGTGGTCAAGGCGCAGGTCCTGACCGGTGGACGGGGAAAGGCTGGTGGGATCAAGGTTGCCGACAGCCCTGCCGACGCCGACGCGCGCGCCCGCGACATCCTGGGGATGGACATCGGCGGCCACGTGGTCCACAAGGTCTGGATCGAGCGCGCGTCGGAGATCGCGCGCGAGTACTACCTCTCCCTCACCTTCGACCGCGGGGCGAAGAAGCCGCTCTTCATGTTCACGAGACAGGGCGGAATCGACATCGAGGAGGTTGCGGCCTCGAGTCCGGAGGCACTCGTCCGCTTTCACGTCGACCCGCTCGAGGGCTACCACCCGTGGCAGGGGCGCAGGCTTGTCTACGCCGCGGGCGTCGAGGATCCGGGCGAGCAGAAGCAGATTGCCTCCATCGCCGGCAAGCTCTTCGACGTCTTCCTCGCCTGCGAGGCGATGCTCTGCGAGATCAATCCGCTGATCGTCACGCCGCAGGGAGAGGTGCGGGCGCTCGACTCGAAGTTCACTGTGGACGACAACGCGCTCTTCAGGCATGCGGATCTCGCGGAGATGCGCGACCTCGAGGCCGGCGATCCGCTCGAGCGCCTGGCCCGGGAGAAGGGCGTGACCTACGTGAAGCTCGACGGCGAGGTCGGTGTGCTCGGGAACGGGGCGGGGCTCACGATGTCCACGGTCGACGTCGTCACGTTCGTCGGCGGCCGCCCGGCGAACTTCTGCGACCTGGGCGGGGGCGGGGATGCACAAGGCGTCGTCGATGCTCTGAGCGTGATCACGCGCGACCCGCAGGTGCGTTCGATCTTCTTCAACATCTTCGGTGGGATCACGCGCGGCGACGAGGTCGCCCGCGGGATCCTGCAGGCGCTCTCGCAGATGAGCATCGAGGATCCGATCGTGGTGCGGCTCGACGGCACGAACGCGGAGGAGGGACGCCGCCTCCTTCAGGACGCTGCGCCGCCGAACCTCCATGTCGAGGCGACGATGCTCGACGGCGCGCGCCGCGCGGTGGAGCTGGCCGCATGACGGACGTGTGGTCGCAAAGGGCGCAGCTCTACGTCGAGTCGGACGCACATCGATCGGGTCAGGACCTCGAGCAGCTCGTGGCATGGGCGGCCGGGGCGCGTACCGTGCTCGACGTCGCGACCGGCGGAGGCCATGTCGCTCGTCGTCTGCGGGAGGGCGGCATCCAGGTGGTCACGTGCGACGCGGCACCGGGAATGGCTCCAGACGTCGTCTGCCCCGCAGAAGAGCTCCCGTTTGCCGACTCGAGCTTCGACGCCGTGACCTGCCGCACCGCCGCCCATCACTTCTCGGATGTTCGGGTGGCGATCGCGGAGATGGCGCGCGTTGCGCGCGAGCAGGTGCTCCTCGTGGACACGGCGCACATGGGCGAAGCCGGCGAGCGCGCGGAGAGCCTTCGCGACCCGTCACACGTCCGGAACTAGCGTGGCCATCCTCGTCGATACGGACACGAGGCTTGTCGTCCAGGGTCTCACGGGCTCGGAGGGCAAGTTCCACGGGCTGCGGAATCGTGCGTACGGCACGCAGCTCGTCGCGGGCGTGACTCCGGGGAAGGGCGGCCAGGACGTCGAGGGCGTGCCGGTGTTCGACACGGTCGTCGCCGCGGTTACGGAGACGGGCGCCAACACGTCGATGATCTTCGTGCCCGCGCCGTTCGCCGCAGACGCGATCTACGAGGCGCTCGACGCGGGGATCGCGATCGTCATCTGCATCACCGAAGGCGTGCCTGCGCACGAGATGCTCCGCATCCACGCGTACCTACGGACCCGCGACGCCACGATGATCGGCCCGAACTGCCCGGGCGTGCTCTCTCCGGAAAAGGCGAACGTTGGAATCATCCCGGCGGAGATCTTCCGCGAGGGCTCTGTCGGGCTCGTCTCCCGCTCGGGGACGCTGACGTATCAGATCGGCCACGAGCTCACCCAGCTCGGCCTCGGGAACTCGACCATCGTCGGTATCGGCGGAGATCCGGTGGTCGGGGCGTCGTTCGTCGAGGTGCTCGCGCGCTTCGAGGCGGATCCGCAGACGGAGCACGTCGTCATGGTCGGCGAGATCGGCGGCGACGAGGAGGAGAAGGCCGCCTCCTTCATCGAGTCCGAGATGTCGAAGCCCGTGGTCGCGTACATCGCTGGCTTCACAGCGCCGCCCGGGAAGACGATGGGGCATGCGGGGGCGATCATCTCCGGGTCGGCGGGAACCGCCCAGGCCAAGAAGGACGCGCTCGAAGAGCGAGGCGTGCGGGTCGGGACGACGCCGACAGAGGCCGCCGAGCTCGTCGCCGCCCTCGCGCGTGCGTAAAGACGTGAGCGGCGCGCGAGTCGCGGTCGTCGGCGCTGGGCTCATGGGGCGGTGGCACGCGTCCGCGGCTGCGCGGACCGGCGCGCAGATCGCCGCGGTCGTCGACGTGCGCCTCGACGCGGCAAGCGCGCTCGCGGCGAGGCACGGCGAGGCCTCGACCTACAGCGACCTCGAGAGCGCGCTCTCTGCGACCCCGATCGACGTCGTCCACGTCTGCACGCCGACGGAGGAGCACGCGGCGCTCGTGGGGATTGCGCTCGAACGCGGCTGCCACGCGCTCGTGGAGAAGCCGCTGGCGGAGTCGCTCGCCGAGACCGAGGCACTGCTCGCGCAAGCGCAGGAAAGCGGGCTCGCGGTCAACCCGGTGCACCAGTTTCCCTTCCAGCCCGGTTTCCGCCAAGTTCTCGAGCGCCGTGCGCGCCTGGGCGAGCTCGTGCACGTCTCGTACCGCACGTGCTCCGCGGGCGGGGAAGGGCGCCCGCCGGAGGAACGGCGGCGCGTGCTGCTCGAGATCCTGCCGCACCCGGTGTCGCTGCTCCACCACCTCTTCCGCCTCTCGTTCGACCTCGCCGAGGTCGAGGTGGTGCGGTTCACGGAAGACGATCTCGACCTTGTCGGCACGCTCGGTGACACGCGCCTGGACGTCTCCATCTCGCTCCGCGGGCGGCCTACGCGCAACGAGCTCGAGGTCGTCGGAGAGCGGGCAAGCGCGCTCGTCGACCTGTTCCACGGCTACGCAGTCGTCGAAGGCGGACGCGTCTCTCGCTCGGCCAAAGCGCTGCGACCGTTCGCGTTGGGCGGACTGCTCG
>JACCWU010000275.1 GCA_013697465.1 Actinomycetota bacterium
GTGTCCCGGTCGAGCCGGTGCACGATTCCGGGTCGCTCCGGGTCGCCGCCCGCGGCGCCGAGGGTCAGGAGCTGCCCGAGCAGCGTCCGCCGCCTCCCCCCCGCGCCCGGGTGCACCGACAGACCCGCCGGCTTGTCGACGACGACGAGCTGCTCGTCCTCGTACGGCACGGCGACCGTCACCGGCTCGGGCTCGACCCCGTCAGTCGTCTGTGGGAGATCGACCTCGATCACCGACCCGCCCTGCACGCGATGGCTCTTCGGCCGGGGCGAACCGTCGACGCGCACCGAGCCCTCACCAAGCAGCCGCTCGGACAGCGCACGGGTTCCGATCTCCGCGCGTGCAGCGAGCGCCTTGTCGAGGCGGACTCCCGCGTCGGTCTCAGCGACCCTGAAGCGGAGAGTCGCCATGCCGGGGGCCGTTCATCTGTCGCGGCCGGTCGGCGAGAACGAGCGCGCCGAAGACGACCGCGACGCCCACGACGATGAACATGTCCGCGAGGTTGAAGGCCGGCCAGGCCTCGAGATCCAGGAAGTCGGTCACGTGCCCGAGGCGGACGCGGTCGCTGAGGTTCGCGATGCTTCCACCCAGCACGAGACCGAGCGCAACGGGAAGCACCGGATGGCGCCTCCCGGAGCGGGCGAAGAACCAGAGCATCCAGCCGACAGCGATCGCCGTGATGGCGATGACGATCGTCGTCCGGCTCGAGAAGAGCCCGAACGCGATGCCGGAGTTCTGGACGTGGTGGAGCGAGAAAGGCCCGGTGATCTCTACGCTCTCGCCCACTTCGAGGGTACGGCCGACGACCTGTTTCGTGAGCTGGTCGGCGATGAGCGCGGCCCCGGCAACGGCGAGCAGCGACACCCATTGCGCGGTACCTGCGCCGATGGAGCGCTCGGCGGCGAGAACCGGCCGCACGGCATTCGGGGCGGAGCCTATGCGGACGTCCACCGGAGGCGTTTCCTTCGCTGCGGGTTCGCTCACCGGCGGCCTTCCTGTGCCCGTTTGTCGTCGATGCAGAGCCGCGCCCAGGGAACCGCCTCAAGCCGCGCCTCCGAGATCGGGCGTCCACAGACCTCGCACGTGCCGTATGTGTCCTCGTCGATTCTGCGGAGCGCGGCCTCGACCTCGTCGAGGAGGTGCTCTGCGTTCTCCTCGAGGCCCTCGTCGAGCTCCCGCATGAACGTCTCGGTCGCGCTGTCGGCGATGTGGTCGTCCGAGCCGATCGCCAGGTCGCCGGTCTCCTCTTCGAGCGAGCCTGTGTGGTTCACGGACTCGATGGCGGCGCGCAGTCGGTCGCGCTCGTGCTCGAGCGCGCCGCGCATCGTCCCGAGGTCGAGTGTCACGAGGTAGCCGCCACCGCTCCGGCAAGCCTACGTTCTGTCTCGGTTCGAGTGATACCCGCTATCGAGACGACCTTGTCGCGCCCTCCGTGCCCGGCGAGGACTTCGAGGCTCCCTCGCGGCACCTGGAGCGCGTTCGAGAGAAGCTCGAGAACGGCCTGATTCGCCTTTCCGCGCTCGGGGGCTGCGGAAACTCTGATCTTCCAGGCGTCGCCGTGCCGACCGACGATTCCCGCCTCTGCGGCACCGGGGCTCACGCGTACATGCAAGCGGGTACTCTGGCCTTCCACGGCCCGAAGGATATCGGCGGCACGAGCAGGACCTTTGCTAGCCGACAACCCTTCGGATGCCGCTGTCGGCAATGCCGTCCATGGCCGCCGGCTTCGGCTCCTCGGCCGGCGCTCGCGGCTCGGCCGGCTCCTCGAGCTCTTCGAGCGCGCTCCGAAGCTGAGCGCGGATCCGGCGGATCTCCTCCTCCAGACGCTGCTTCTCGGCCGACGACATGCGGGAGATTCGCCGGC
Organism: Actinomycetota bacterium; assembly: GCA_013697465.1. Taxonomy (GTDB): domain Bacteria; phylum Actinomycetota; class Thermoleophilia; order Gaiellales; family Gaiellaceae; genus GMQP-bins7. The sequence goes on from JACCWU010000275.1 coordinate 1,865, forward strand.
CTTCGGCCTGGGCCTCCTGCACGATCAGGTCCGACTCCCTCCGCGCCTGCTCCTTCATATCCTGCGACGCGCGTTCGGCGGACACGAGCGTCGAGCGGAGGAGCGCTTCGAGCTCGCGATGCTTCGACGCCTCCGATTCGAGCTCCTCGAGACGGTCTGCGAGGTCCGCGCGCTCGCGCCAAACGTCCTCGAAGCTGTCCGCGATGTCCGACAGAAGCTGGTCGATCACCCGGCGGCGGTAGCCGCGGAGCCACGCACGACGAAGCTCCACGTGTCTGATCTCAACTGGGGTAAGCGGCATGCGACCTCCTCCTCTACAACAGCTTCCCGATCAGGAAGTTGACGAGCTCGGCCGCAACGAGCAACACGACGACGGCGACGATCGGCGAGAGGTCGATCGGCCCCAGTGTCGGGATGCGCCCCCGAAAGACGCGCAGATATGGAGTGACGACGTCGTCCAGGAACTCTTGCACAGTCGAGAACGTCCGGGAATAGGGCAGCTGGAACCACGACAACAGCACGTAGACGAAGATCAGCAGGACAAAGATCCAGACGAAGACCCTCACGAAGCTCTGCAGCGACGAGGCTGTGTCGAAAAGCAGCGTTTGCATGGCGAGCGCGCCCATCAGGCGCGTGTTCGCCGCGGCCCGGCGGGTTCCTACGCCTGGTTGAAGAAGCCGCCGCGCTGGAGCGCGCGGGCGCGCTCCTCGGCCGAGAGCTCGACGTCTCGCGGAGTGAGCAGGAAGACCTTGTCGGCGACGCGCTGCATGCTCCCGTCGAGTGCGTACGTGAGGCCGCTTGCGAAGTCGATCAGCCGTTTCGAGAGGTCGGTGTCGGCATTCTGGAGGTTCAGGATCACCGGAACCCCCGCCTTGAAGCGGTCGGCGATCTGCTGGGCGTCGTTGAAGCTGCGCGGGACGACGAGGTGCACCTTCGCGGGCGACCCCGCGTCCACTCGCCGAAGCCTCGTCGCCGGTTGGCGGCGCGGGGCTTCGTCGGCTGCCCACTCGTCCGTCTCCGGGGCGCTCGGGAGGCGCCGCACGTTTTGCCGGTCCCGGCGCCGATAGCTGTCCTCGATCTGCTCGTTCGTGGCGTAACCATCCTCGTCCCACTCCTCGTCCTCGGCAATGCCGAAGTAGACGAGCGTGCGGTTCCAGAGGTCCGAGAAGGCCATGACCGGGGCGATCTTACCCCCCTGCGAGCGCGTTGCCGTCGCCTTGGAAGAGGACCTCGCCGATGCGGACGAGCGTCGCTCCTTCCTCCACGGCTATGCGGTAGTCCTGGGAGGTGCCCATGCTGAGCTCGGCGAGGCCGATCTCTTCGGCGAGCTCGCGGAGCCGGCGAAAGAAGGGGCGGGAGTGCTCCGGATCCGAGGCGAGCGGCGGCATCGTCATCAGCCCGCGGATGAGCGGGTATCGACTGCTGTAGGCGGCTGCATCCTCGGGCGCGACGCCCGATTTGGAGCTCTCCCCCGCAAGGTTCACCTCGAGGAGAGCCGGGACCGCGATCCGCTCCGCGGCCGACTCCGACGAGAGGGAGTGGACGAGCTCGCAGACGCGGTTCACGACCTTGACCTTGTTCGACTGCAGGTGGCCGATGAACTGCCAGCGAAACGCATCGCCGTAGACGGCGTGCTTGCGCTCGAGATCCTGGGCTCGGTTCTCTCCTACGACATCGATCCCCGCTTCCACGAGCACTCCCATGTCCTCCAGGGAGACGTACTTCGTCGCCGCCACGATGGTGACCGAGTCACCCACCTCGGTCCGGATCCGCCGATATCGCGCCGCGATCTCTTCTGCGCCGGCGATCGTCACGAGTCGGCCGCCATCAACTCCCTCGCCGCCTCGAGCTCGGACTCGCGTCCGTCGATCTCGCCGTTCAGCTTCCGCCGCCGCAGCTCCGCAAGCACCTCCCCCACTCGGGGCGACTCGGACAGGCCGAGGCGAGCGAGATCCTGGCCGCCGATCTCGAGCCGCACGTCGCGCAGCCGCGAGAAGTACTCGCGCAACTCGGGTAGGTCGGCCCGGGCCAGGGCGAGCAGCGGCGCGTCGGGTGCGAACGTGTCGGCCAGCGCGACTATCTGGGCCGCGTCGAGCGGCTCGGCTCGTACCCGTTCGACGATGAGCGGAGCCACTCGGATCGCCCCCACGATCCGGTCCACCTCGCGACGGCGAACCTTGAGCCGGTCGAGCCAGTCGTAGGCCTCGTCCGAGGTCATGTCGCGCGCGAGCGCCGCCACGCCGAAATGCCAGCCGGGAACGTCGACGCTCAGCTCGGCGCGGAGCGACAGCGCGCGCTCGAAGAGCGCCGCGGCCTCAGCGTCCGCCCGCAGATGGGGATGGATTGCGCGGTCGGCGCCGAGCTCGCCGAGCCGCAGAATCGCACCGGCCGCACCCGGATCCTCGAGGAGGGCGATCAGCTCGTCGCGCAGGCGCGCAGAGGAGAGATCGCCGACGAGCCCCATCTCGATAGTGCCGCGCGCAAGCCTTGCCGAGTGCTCCTCGAGCTGAAGGCCGTAGCGCGCCTCGTAGCGGATCGCGCGGAAGATCCGCGTCGGGTCGTCGATGAAGGACAGGTTGTGGAGAACGCGGAGAACCCGCGCGTCGAGGTCGTCGCGCCCGCGGAACGGATCCTCGAGCCGGCCGAAGTCCGCGGCTTTGAGCGACGCGGCCATGGCGTTGACCGTGAAGTCGCGGCGGAAGAGGTCCTCGCGGAGACCCGCTCGCTCGACCGTCGGCAGCGCACCCGGCGCGTCGTAGAACTCCGTGCGCGTGGTCACGACGTCGACGCGTCCGCCCCCGTACTGCACAACCGCGGTGCCGAACTTCTGATGCGGAGTCATCCGTCCGCCGAGGGCGCCGGCGAGGGCGCCTGCGAACGCGATCGCATCGCCTTCCACCGCGATGTCCACGTCGAAGCTCTCCTCACCGAGAAGGATGTCGCGCACCGTCCCTCCGACCAGGAAGACATTCTCGGGCCGCTCGCCGAGCGCCGCGACGGCGTCGATCACCGGTCGAAGCCGCTCGATTTCCATCAGCTCGGCTGCGATGCTCTCCGCGGGCTCCACCTGCTCGGGCTCGACGCCCTCGAGCGCACGGAGAAGGTCGGCGCGCGTGACGACACCGACGAGCTCGTCGTCTCGGACAACCGCCACACGCCCGTCCGCGGCCGTCGTCACGAGCGACTGGAGCTCGGCGAGGGTCGCCTGCTCGGAGGCTGTCGCGACGCTGCCACTCATGATTCCGCGCACCGGCGCATGGGCGAGATCGTGGCCGATGGCCTTGTCCAGGTCCTCGCGACTCACTGCGCCCACCACACGTCCGTTCTCTGCGACGAACACGCCGCTCTGCCCGTGCCGCTGGCAGAGGACCATCGCCTCGCGCACGCTCTCGTCCGGGGTGACGACCCGTGCCGGAGTGGACATGACTTCGCGCGCGCGCTGCGCCTCGGGTTCGGCTCTCGCGAGAGCCTCGAGGACCAGGTGGCGTGCCTCGTCCAAGCTGCCGCGCGCTATCGCCGAGGCCGCCTGCGCGTGTCCGCCTCCTCCGAGCGCCGTGGCGACGATCGTTGCGTCGATCCGGTCGCTACGGCTGCGGACGACCGCGAAGACGCGCTCGTCCATCTCGACCAGCAGCACCAGTGCTCTGGTGTCCGTGAGATCGACGATCTTCGAGGCGAGGTTCGAGATGCCCTCGACGTATTCGGGCCAGCGCACCGCTGCCACGAGGACTTCGTCGCCACCGGCGGCCTGGACGGGCTCGAGCGCTTCCACGAGGTGGTTCAGGAGCGCCCGTTCGTCCGCGCCGAGCGGACTGTGCAGGTATTCCGAGATGAGGTCCTGACGCGCGCCGTGGCGGAGGCACCAGGCGAGCGCGTCGACGTCCCGCTGAGTCGTCGTCGGATGGGTGAGCGAGCCCGTGTCCTCGTGGATGCCGAGCGCGAAGACGGTCGCCTCGAGCATCGTCGGTTCGAGCTCGCGCTCTGCCAGGATGCCGACGAGCGTGGTCGTCAGCGCGCCGTCGGTCGAGAGAACGGCGGCGTCTGGCTCGACCCAGTCGGGAAGGTCGAGACGGTGGTGGTCGAAGAGAACCTTCTCGACTGCAGGGTCCAGGGCGACTTTCTCGAGGTCGCCGAGGCGCGATGCGTGCATCGTCTCGACGACGACGAGACGCCGGATCGCAGCGCCCTCCAGCCGACCGCTCTCCACGATCGGGCCGAGCTCGTCGGCGTGCAGGCGGTAGAAGTCGCGGACGTTCCGGTTCAGCGAACCGATCGCGACGACCGCGCTCGGATAGAGCCGGCGAGCGGCGAGCATCGCCGCGAATGCGTCGAAATCGGTGTTCCCGTGAGTGGCGATGACCTCGTCGGCCCGCATGACGGATCCATTCTGCCCCGCTCCGGGGTCAGACCTCTGGACACGGCCGAATCAGACGGTCGGCGACCCGCGGAGGCGAGAGCGTGCGCCGCGGGACGGTTCGCCCTGTCAGGAACGGACAGGTCCGGGGGTCTGACCCCGCCCTAGGGCGCGAGCGCGATCCTGTATCGAATCTCGCGGACGGCCGTACCGAGCCACTCTTCGTCCTTGACGCCGCCGTCCGCCTCCCATCCGGCGAGCTCGTAGAAGCGGCGTGTGCGCGGATTGTCCTCCAACACCCAAAGAATCGCCTCACGAAACCCCTCCTCGCGCAACTGCACGAGAACCCTCGCCATGAGTGCACGGCCGATGCCGCTGCCCCATGCCTCGGGGACGACGTAGATCGCGTACAGCTCGCCGACGTCCTCCGCATCGATGTCGCCGACACGCGCAGGCCCGAGGAAGGCAAAGCCGGCGACCTCTTCGTCGCGGTCGACCACGAGCATGTGTCGTCGGGCAGGCGGCTCGGCGATGACGCGTCGCCACGAATCGGCTCGCTGGGCTTCGTCGGACGTCAACCCTTGCAGCGACTCGGCTGGGAAGACGTGCGCGTAGGCGGCGTGCCAGCTTCGAGTACGTACGCGGAGGATCCCCTCCGTGTCAGCGGGCTCCGCCCGCCGGACGACAGACGGCTCGCTAGACGTGCGCAACCGCCTCGATCTCGACCCGTGCTCCGGCCGGAAGCTGGGCGATCCCGATGGTCGAGCGCGCCGGTGGTCGATCGCCCACATGGGAGGCGTACACTTCGTTCATACCTCCGAAGTCGGCGAGATCGAGGAGAAAGACCGTGGTCTTGACGAGCTTGTCGAGACCACTGCCGGCGGCCTCGAGGATCGCGGCGAGGTTCCGCATGACCTGCTCGGTCTGCTCCTCGACGGATGGCCCCGCAAGCTCCCCCGTGTCGAGGCGGACCCCGACCTGCCCCGCGACGAAGACGAGGTCGCCGGCGCGGATGGCTTGGTTGTAGGGCGCTCCCTGGAACGGTCCGGGCGCGTGGTCGGTTTGGATGACCTCTTTCTCAGCCATGAAACCTCCTCCGAGGGACGCACAAAGCGGGTGACAGTCACCTTACGGCGACACTCACCCAGGGCTCAACTCTCTGCGCATGCCTGCGCGAGCGCGACGCCGAGCGCCTTGAAGATCGCCGACAGGACGTGCTGCGAGTCCTCGCCTTCCATCAGCCTGACGTGGATCGTGAGGCCTGCGGCCTCCGCGAGGTTGTCGAGGAATGCCGCGGCGAGATCCCTCTGCAGACCACCCGCCCTCGTGGACGTGAGGTCCGCGTTCGACGCGACGAGAGGCCTCCCGGAAGCCTCGACCACGACCATCGCGAGGGCCTCGTCCGCCGGCACGATGCCGACGCCTCTCCGTGCTGCGCGGCTCGTGTTGAACACGAAGCCGATCGCATCTCCGAGCTCCCTCCCAGCCGCGCCCACTTCTGCCTCGGGCTCGTCAGGCGCGATCTCGAGATCGAGCTCGAAGCCGCCGGTCTCCGCGAGCTCGGTGAGCAGGTGATCGAGGACAGCCACACCCGTCGCGATTCGCGACTCCCCGGATCCGAACGTAATGCGAGCGGCGCCTTCGCGCTTCACAGGTCGGCCCGCTCGATCGACGCGCCCAAACCGCGCAGGCGCTCGTCGATTCGCTCGTAGCCACGGTCGATCTGCCCGATGTTTCCGATGGTCGAGGTGCCCTCCGCGCAGAGCGCGGCGAGGACCATCGCCATCCCTGCACGGATATCCGGACTTTCGAGCCGCTCCCCGTAGAGCTGCGCCGGGCCGGTCACCACCACCCTGTGCGGGTCGCAGAGGATGATCCGCGCGCCCATCGAGACGAGCTTGTCGACGAAGAAGAGCCTGCTCTCGAACATCTTCTCGAAGATCAGGATCGTGCCGCGTGCCTGCGTCGCGACGGTGACCGCGATCGAGGTCAGGTCGGCCGGGAACGCCGGCCAGATGCCGCTCTCGATCTTCGGCACCTGTCCGCCGAGGTCGTCTTCGATCCAGAGGTTCTGACCGGACGGGACGCGCACCGTCGAGTCCTGGACGTCCATCTCGATGCCGAGCTTCCGGAACGCGGGGACGATCGAGATCAGGTCGTCGGGCTCGACCCCCTCGACGAGGACGTCGCCGCCGGTTGCCGCGGCGAGACCGACGAAGCTCGCGACCTCGATGTGGTCCGGCCCGATCCGATGCTCGCCGCCGTCGAGCCCTCCGACTCCCTGGATGTGCAGGACGTTGGAGCCGATCCCTTGGATCCGAGCCCCGAGCGACACGAGAAACCGGCAGAGATCCTGGATGTGCGGCTCGGAAGCCGCGTGTCCGAGGACGGTCTCACCCTCCGCGAGAACGGCGGCCATGATCGCGTTCTCGGTGCCCATGACGGATGCCTCGTCGAGGTACATGCGCGTGCCGCGGAGATTGTCGGCGGTCAGCTCGTACACCCCGTCGAGGTGGAAGTCCGCGCCGAGCGCCGAGAACGCATGGACGTGAGTGTCCAGACGCCGGCGGCCGATGACGTCCCCGCCGGGCGGCGGCACGCTGACGCGGCCGAAGCGCGCAAGGAGCGGCCCGGCAAGGAGAAACGACGCGCGGATCTGCCTGCAGAGCTCCGGGTCGAGATCGGTTTTCTCCACGCCGCGAGCGTCGACGCGGACGTCGTTTCCGCCCGTCCACTCGACCTCGGCGCCGATGTCCCTGAGGAGCTCGATCATCGTCTCCACATCGCGGATTCTCGGGACGTTCGAGAGGGCGACGTTGCCCGAGGCAAGAACCGTCGCGGCCAAGATCGGGAGGGCAGCATTCTTGTTCCCCGCCGCGCGCACAGTGCCGCTCAAGGGCCTTCCACCCTCGATCACGAAGGACTGCATCGCGGGGATGGTACTCGTGGTGGTCAGGGGGCCCTCGCGGAGCCTGGTCAGGAAGAAAGGTGCTCGATCTGCAGTTTGGCGGACAGGTCGGCTGGCTCGAACCCGAGCACCTGCGCATAGAACGAAAGCTCGGCTTCGTACGCGGCGACGATGTTCTCCGCCTTGCGAAAGCCGTGACCCTCGCCTTCGAAGAGCAGGTAGGCGTGTGGGATCTTCCGTTTCTCGAGCGCCGCGACGATGAGCTCCGCCTGCGAAGGAGGGACGACCTCGTCGTCCGCGCCCTGGAGCACGAGCATCGGCGTCGCCATCCGATCCGTGAAGTGGATCGGGCTGCGTTCCCGATAGAGCTCCGCCGCCTCCGGGTACGGCCCGACGAGGGTGTGCTCGTACTGAAGCTCGAACTTGTGCGTATCGCCGGCGGCGAACAGCTCGAGGTCGGCCAACCCGTAGTACGACGCGCCCGCAGCGAAGGCGTCCGTGAACGTCAGGGCGCACACGGTGGTGTAGCCGCCGGCGCTGCCGCCCCGGATCAGCAAACGGTTCGAATCGGCTTCGCCCTTGTCCACGAGATAGCGGGCGGCGTTCACGCAGTCCTGGAGGTCGACCACTCCCCACTGTCCGTTGAGTCGCTTTCGGTACTCGCGCCCGTAGCCTGTCGAGCCCCCGTAATTGACGTCGACCACGGCGAACCCCCGGGTCGTCCAGAACTGGGTTCCGAGGGCGAAGATCGGCGTCGTCGCCCCCGTGGGGCCTCCGTGGCTCTCGACGATCAAGGGCGGGCGGTCGTCCGCACCGGCTCGGTAGCCGGGATTGACCGCCGGGTAGTAGAGCGCATGCGCAGTCAGGCCGTCTTCGGTCGGAAACTCGATCGCCTCGGGCACCGAGAAGTACGCCGTGTCCACCGCGACCCGAGCGCTTGCGCGGAGAACCTCGATCTCGCCGCTCTCGACATCGATACGGACGACCTGGTTCGGAATGGTCGCCGAGCCCGCGACCACTACGACGGTCGAGCCCTCCGCTGCCACGAACGGCGACCCCCAGAGCGCATCGTGCGGGATCTCGAGGTCGCGTAGCCTTCCCGTCTCCGGGCCGAGAATCGCGAAACTGGTTCGTCCGTCGTGCTCGTATGCGCACGCAATGCGTCCGTCTCCTAGGAAGGCGACGGCGCGTGAACCGAAGATCCACGCCGGATACCCAAACTCCGCCTCCGCTGGATGGAGGGCGCTTCTATCGCCGTCACGGTCGCGCTCGAGGTTCCACCAGCCGCTGCGATCGCTCGCGAAGACGAGGTCACCGGTGGGGCTCCAGTCAGGCTGGAAGATCGACTCCTCACCGTCGAGGCCGGCGACGTGCGTGATGTTCGCGACCGTTCCGTCCGGCGCGAGATCGGCCGCGAAGAGCTCGCACCCGTCCCACGGCATCCACGGAAGATCCCACGCGAGGAAGCAGAGGCGTCGCCCGTCCGGCGAGATGCGGGGCGCAGCGTAGAAATCACGGCCTTCGGCGATCGTGCGCGGTTCGGTGGAGCCGTCCGTCGGCAACGCGACAAGCTCGTTGACGACCTCGTCGGAGCGCCCGCTTCCCTCGTGACGCTCGCGCACTCCGATCCAGAGGGATCCGTCCGGCGTGACGCGCCCGTCCGCGTAGCGGTGGCGGCGGTCGTCCACGCCTGCGGTGATCGGTGCCGGCGCTGCGCCGGGATCCTGCCGGTACAGGCACTGGTCGTCGAAGTTCGAGAAGAAGACGGTGCCGTCGTGGACGGCATACGCCCCGCCGCCGTACTCGTGAACCATCGAACGCACGTTGAAGCCCGCCGGTGTCACGTCGACTGGCTCCCCGCCCGGCTCGACCTTCATGAGCACCACACGACCTGCTTCGGAAGGACGGCCTTCGAGCCACCAGACCGTGCCTGCGGCGATCCACGGTGCGCTCAGGCCGGTCCCCGCGCGTGCGACCAGCTCGGCCGAAATCGGCGAAGACCAGGCCCCGTAGGGCGCAATGACTTGCTCGTTCAACTGGGTCACGACGGTAGGGCTATCCTAGTCGCCCGTGCAGCCGACACGCGAGCAGGCGTGGGGCACCCTCACGCGGTACACGAAGAGCGAGTCCCTCCTGCGGCACGCGCTCGCGGTCGAGGCATCCGTTCGCTCGTACGCGACGCGCTACGGCGAGGACGAGGAGCTCTGGGGCTGCGTGGCTCTGCTCCACGACTTCGACTACGAGGTGCACCCCACGCTCGACAAGCATCCCCAGGACGGCGCGCAGATCCTTCGCGACGAGGGCTATCCGGAGGAGTTGATCGAGTCCGTGCTCTCGCACGCCGAGCATCTCGCGATGCCGCGCGACACCCAGCTGAAGAAGGTGCTCTTCGCCTGCGACGAGCTCTCCGGGTTTGTCCACGCGTGCGGCCTCGTGCGGCCGAACGGGCTCGACGGGCTCGAGCCGAAGTCGGTGAAGAAGAAGCTCAAGCAGCCGTCGTTCGCCGCCGGTGTGCACCGGGACGAGGTCTACGCGGGCGCGGAGCTGCTCGGCCTGGAGCTCGACGAGCACATCGCGAACGTCGTCGCCGCGCTGCAGCCGATCGCCGGCGAGCTCGGGTTGCGCACTTCCGCGGACGCTGCGTGATTATCGGAAGGATGCTCTTGGCTGTCCCGCGCCTCGTCTGGAATCTCGTAAGGGATTTTGCACCGACTCAGGGCTCGCCTGGGGACGGCCGCGACACTCGAGCGCAAGAGGACGACGTCCTTGATGCTGCGCGCGACCACGACGCGATGGATGCGACAGGACTTTGACGAGACCATCGACGATCGTCTGACCGAGCTTGCACTCAAGATCGCAGCGGAGCTCGAACGGCGGGCCGCGCACGACGGCCTAAGCCGGGTCAACGAGCAGGCCCATCTGCAACCTTGCTGCGCGGATGTTGCCGTTCGATCGCTTCGACGTGGATTCCGCCGGCCCTAGTCTCAACTCGTCTTCGATTCGTGTCTCCCTCGTGGCCAAACTTGGGTCCAGTGGACGTCTCACTGCTCTTCCCTAATGGGAAGCCTGTCTTTATTGAGCTGAAGTGCGAAACGGGTCGCAATGCACTCGGCCGGTGCTCCTGGGACGCTGTGAAGCTGGCGTTCGCGCTTCAAACTGGCGAGGCTTCAGCCGCGTACCTCCTCGCCGCAACAACCGTGACCGACTGAGAGATGGGAATTCGAGGGGCCGAGCTCCTCGAGACGGCTTTCGTAGACACGATGGTCCATCGCGAGCGTTTCTTCGACTGGTGGCGATCGTGGGAGCGTGACCCGAAGAGCGCCCGGCCACCGAGTCAGGTTCCGAGGAACTTCAGGACTCGTGCGGGCTGCCGCGCCCCATTCGAGGTCGGTGAGGCGTCGTGGGAATTGCGGGTTGCCGCCATCGCCGTAGATGGCGACGAGATGATCGCGTGGCCGTCAACGCTCGCATCGGGGCCGAATCTCTAGCGGCCGTAGCGCTCAAGGAAGGCGAGGACGCGGTTCCAGGCGTCCTCGGACTCGGCCGCGAACTGCTCGTACTTGCGGTCGAAGAAGCTATGAGGTGCACCCGGGTACGTGACGATCTCGTGCTCGACGCCTGCTTGCTCGAGCGCGTCGTCCCAAGCGTCGACGTCCGCCGGAGGGATGCCCGGGTCGTCGCCGCCCATGAGGCCGAGGATCGGTGCCGCCATCTCGCCCGCCCGCTGGATCGGCCCTGCGGTGCCGTGCGGACGTCCTAGTCCGGGTCTACCGTAGAAGCCGATGGCCCCGGCGAGCCCGTGCCCGCCTGCGGCGGCGAGCCAGGAGTTGCGCCCGCCGAAGCAGAACCCGACCGTGAAGACACTCCTCGAGGCGCAGCCCCCCGGCGATCGGAGGTACGCCACTCCGGCGGCGACATCGGCCTGCACACCGTCTGGGGTGGTCTGGTCGACGTGCGGCATGAACTCGAACTCCTCGTCGCGCTTCTCGGCACCTGCGGTGCGTCCGAAGTAGTCGATCGCGAGGGCGGCGTACCCGCGCTCGGCGAAGCGGAGCGCCAGCTCCTCGTAGAAACGGTAGAGGCCGCGAACGTCCGGGAGCACGACCACGCCCACGCCGTGGGGCTTGTCGGGCGAAGCGGCAAACGCGGCGAAGCGGTTGCCGTCGGCGGCTTCGAGGACGAGGTTGCGATGCGAGACGGAGGCGCCCGAGAGCGGACGGATTGGTGGAAGCGAGTCAGGCTCGAAGCACACCGGACGCCAAGTTACAAGGTGTAACTTGGCTCTGCACCATGGCCTGGTGCTCGAAATCGCCCAAGTTGCAACTTGTAACTTGGCTACGGGCGTTCGGCAGTAATAGTCTCGAACAGCGTCCGCAGATCCTCGATCGCGGTCTCGACGTCACCGCGGGACGCGTTGCCGAGCTCGGCGCGCTCGGTCGTCTCGCGAGCGGCGAGGTACGTCACCACGACCTCGGGCTCGTCTCCTACCCGCTCGACCGGGTCGTTCACCTTGTAGCCACGCGAGACCAGCATGCGCTCGACGATGTCGGCGAGCTGGGAGAGAGCAGCGTCCGGATCCCCATCCATGTCGGCCGCGACGGATTCCCACTGGCTCTGCCACTCGTGGAGATCGAGTCCCGGCTCGCTCATGTCGCAGGCATTCCCGGCCACAACGGTTTCAAACCCGCGCGCCGGAGACGAGCCGGTCGAGATCCGCGTCACTCGTCCACCAACCGACCGAGGCGCGCAGGAGACCCCGCCCTGGCAGCTCGCGAACGACGACCCCCGCTTCGGCGAGACGTGTCACGACGGTCTCCGGCTCTTCGTCCGCCGGCCACCACGAGACGAGCGTCGCTCTCTCGGCCGGCAGAGCGATCTCGAGGCCCGCATCGACAAGGAGCGCGCGGCACCGCTCTGCCATCTCGGCTGCCCGCTCGAATCCCCAGTCGGGCTGAACGTCGATCGCCGCCTCGAGCCCGGCCAGCGAGCCCGAGGGAATCCAATTCGGCTCGAATCGGCGCGCGCCCGACCGTGGCACGAATGTTCCATCGGGAAGGTGCTCGGCCTGCGAGAAGTAGCTCGGCCTGGCCACCCGCAAGCGATCCGGGTCCGCGACCACGAGGGCGCCGGTCCCTTCCGGGCCACACAGCCACTTCTGGCCCGAGATGGTGAAGAAGTCGAGGCCGCGCGCATCCACGGGGATCGCTCCCACCGACTGGGCGCCGTCGACGAGGATCGGCAGCCCAGTGCGCTCCTTGAACTGGTGGACGGGCAGGATCTGACCGCTCGTCCAGAGGACGTGCGAGACGGCGACAAGCCGCGTGCGAGACGTCACCGCGCCGACTATCTCGTCGCAATCCGGCGGGACGACCATAACTCGCGCACCCGACGCATGGAGCGGCCCGAGCAAGCCAAAATGCTCGTCGCTCGTCGTGATCACCTCGTCGCCCGGCTCGAGACCGAGCCCCGCCAGCACGATGTTGCAGCCGTCCGTGGTCGAGGCAGTCAGTGCGACGTGCTCAGCGCCGACTCCCACCAGCTCACCCAGCTTTCGCCGCAGCGCGGCTCGGAGAGCGAGGATCCTGTCGATGTACTCCGCACCTGCCCGCCCGTCCTGCAGATTGCGCTCTTCCTCCGAGCGCAGGGCGTCGATCGTCGACCGCGCGAGCGGTCCGGCGCTGCCCGCCTGCAGGTACGCAATCCGCTCGAGGACGGGAAACTGCGCGCGCGCGTCCTCGAGGGTCCGGTCGTCGGGCATCGCGCGGCATTCTGACTGGCTTAGGCTTGCCTCCGTGTTCGGACGAGGCCGGTTCAGCGACGTCGCCAATCGCCAGCTCGAACTGTTCGCCGTGGACCAGGCGTCGCTGCTCGAGGAGGCCAAGGAGGCAGACGCCGCCTGGACGAGCGCGTCGCGCGAGGAATCCGAAGAGCTCTTCGGCGACTATCAGCTCGTAGTGGACGCGATCGGGGAGCGGCTCTACGACATTCGAGAGACGTACGCGGGCACTCTCGAGGAGGGAACGACGGACGAGTATCGCGAAGCCTTCAACCGGGCGGCGTTGAAGCGGTTTCGGCAGTTCGGCTCGTTCCTCGAGGAAGGCGAATAGCACCACGTGGCTCTGATCGAGGATTACGGGCTGATCGGCGACCTACAGACGACCGCCCTCGTGAGCCGTCACGGGTGCATTGACTGGCTCTGCCTGCCTCGCTTCGACTCTGGCGCGATGTTCGCAGCGTTGCTCGGCGACGCCGATAACGGACACTGGACGATCCAGCCCGAGGGAGAGTTCCACTCGCCCGGCCGCAGCTATCGCGGAGACACCCTCGTGCTCGAGACCGAGCTCGAGACGGCGACGGGCGCGGCCCGTCTCATCGACTTCATGCCGCCACGCGGCAAGGCGCCAGACGTCGTCCGCATCGTCGAAGGACTGCGGGGCACGGTCGACATGCGCCTCGAGCTCGTGCTCCGGTTCGACTACGGGTCGATCGTCCCGTGGGTGCGGACGCTCGACGGCACTTTTGTCGCGGTCGCGGGGCCCGACGCCGTATCGGTCCGCACGCCGATCGAGCTCGAGGGACGCAACCTCCGCACACACGCCGAGTTCACCGTCCACGAAGGCGACCGCGTGCCCTTCGTACTCACATGGACACCGTCGAATGAGCCGCTTCCCGAAGCCATCGACGCGGAGCAGGCGCTCATCGACACAGTCGACTACTGGGAGGAGTGGATCGGCCGCTGCACCGCCACCGGCCGCTGGAAAGAGCCTGTTCGACGCTCTCTGCTCACGCTGAAGGCGCTCACCTACGCCCCGACCGGTGGGATCGTCGCGGCGCCCACGACGTCGCTCCCGGAAGCGCTCGGCGGTGTCCGCAACTGGGACTACCGGTACTGCTGGCTGCGGGACGCCACGCTCACGTTGCTCGCGTTCCTGAGGGCTGGGTACATCGAAGAGGCCCGAGCGTGGCGCGACTGGCTGCTCCGGGCGATCGCGGGCTCTCCGGAGGACATCCAGATCATGTACGGCGTCGCGGGGGAACGCCGGCTCACCGAGCTGGAGCTTCCGTGGCTCGCGGGCTACGAAGGCTCGCAGCCGGTGAGGATCGGTAACGACGCGGCGCACCAACTGCAACTCGACGTCTACGGTGAGATCGTCGACGCGCTCCACACCGCGCGCGAGAGTGGTCTCGAAGCATCCGATCCGGCGTGGGCGCTGACCAAAAAGGTGTTCGACTGGCTCGAGTCGGGCTGGCGCGAGCTGGATCAGGGCATCTGGGAGGTACGCGGGCCGCCTCGGCACTTCACCCACTCCAAGGTGATGGCTTGGGTGGCGTTCGACCGCGCGGTGAAGGCCGTCGAGAAACTCGGCCGCGAGGGCCCTCTCGACCGCTGGCGCGCGACGAGGGACGCAATCCACGAGGACGTCCTGGGGAACGGCTACAACACCGAACTGGGGGCGTTCGTCCAGTCCTACGGCTCGGACCGACTCGACGCGAGCCTTCTCCTCATCCCGCTCGTCGGGTTCTTACCGGCGAAGGACGAACGCGTGGTGGGCACGGTCGCGGCGATCCAGCGCGGCCTCATGCGCGACGGCTTCGTCGAGCGCTATCGGGCCGACGAGGTGAACATCGACGTGGACGGACTCCCTCCCGGGGAGGGAGTCTTCCTGCCGTGCTCGTTCTGGCTCGCGGCGGTGCTCGCACAGCAGGGGAGGTATGACGAAGCGGTGGAGCTCTACGAGCGCCTCCTCTCCCTTCGCAACGACCTCGGGCTGATCTCGGAGGAGTACGACCCCGAGCGCAAGCGGCTCGTCGGCAACTTCCCGCAGGCATTTACACACCTCGCTCTCGTCGAGACGGCGTTCACGTTGAGAAGGTTGGACGAACAGCGCACTCGACACACCCGTCGTGGCGCACAATTCGCGGGGTGACCGTGCTCGAGGGCCGCGGCGTATCGCGGAGTGTGAAGGCTCTTTCGCTCGGTGTGCTCGTGCTCGTGGCGGCGGCGCTTGCAGCGGCGGTCGAGCCCGCTCGGGCTTGTTCGTGCATCCCGCCCGACCCCTGGGCGTTTCTCGAGCAGGCGGACGGAGCGTTCGTCGGTCGTCTCGTCAGCCGCCGGGAAGCCGGCGAGGGCCGGGCCATGCTCACCTTCAG
>JACCWU010000279.1 GCA_013697465.1 Actinomycetota bacterium
CGCCCGCGGCGAGCTCGAAGGCGCGCACGGCGTCCAGTCGTACGAACTGTGGCTCCATATGCGCTCGATTATCGTTCGTGCGGTGACCGCCGTCGAACTGCCGCTGCTCCGTCGGCAAGGGTTCGTCGACGGCATGTGGGTCGATTCGGACTCGGGAGAGACGTTCCCGGTCGTCAACCCGGCCACCGGCGAGGTGCTCGCCGAGGTGCCGCGCATGGGGGCCGCCGAGACCCGTCGGGCCATCGAGGCCGCCGGGCGCGCGCTTCCGGACTGGAAGCACCGGACGGCAAAGGAGCGGGCGCACACATTGCGCAGGCTGGCCGACCTGATGCTCGACCACGAGGACGAGCTTGCCCGGCTCATGGTCCTCGAGCAGGGGAAGCCGCTCGCCGAGGCGCGCGTCGAGGTCGCGTACGCCGCGTCGTTCTACGAGTGGTTCGGCGAGGAGGCGAAGCGCGTCTACGGCGACACGATTCCGACGCCGTGGCCGGACAAGCGCATCCTCGTCACCAAGGAAGCCGTAGGCGTGACCGCGGGGATCACGCCCTGGAACTTCCCGGCTGCGATGCCGGCCCGCAAGTCAGCCCCCGCGCTCGCCGCCGGCTGCACGATGATGCTGAAGCCGGCCGAGCAGACTCCGCTCTCAGCTCTGGCGATCGCCGCGCTGGCGGAGGAGGCGGGGATCCCGCCCGGTGTTCTCTCGATCGTCACCGGGGCCGCCGAGGACGCGCCCGCAATCGGCGCCGAGATGACGTCGAATCCGGCAGTCCGGAAGCTCGGGTTCACGGGCTCGACGGAGGTCGGGAAGATCCTCATGCGCCAGTGCGCGCCGCAGCTGAAGAAGATCTCGCTCGAGCTGGGCGGAAACGCGCCGTTCCTCGTCTTCGACGACGCGGACCTCGACGACGCCGTCGCCGGGGCGGTGCTGTGCAAGTACCGCAACTCCGGGCAGACCTGTATCTCGGCGAACCGGATGCTCGTGCAGGAGGGGATCTACGACGCGTTCCTCGATCGTTTCGTGGAGGCGGTGCGCGGGCTCAAGGTCGCCGACGGCTTCACGGACGGGGTGAACGTCGGGCCGCTCATCGACGGTCCCGCGCTCGAGAAGGTGGAGCGCCATGTAGCCGATGCGCTCTCGAGCGGTGCGGAGATCGTCGTAGGCGGCAGCCGCTTGGATGGGCAGTTCTTCCAGCCCTCGGTCCTCGTTGACGTCACCGCCGACATGGCGATGAGCAGCGAAGAGACGTTCGGGCCCGTCGCCGGAATCGCGCGCTTTTCGACGGAGGAAGAGGCCGTCCGGATCGCCAACCACACGCCCTACGGCCTGGCTGCCTATTTCTACTCGCAGGGTCTCGCGCGGGTCACGCGGGTGGGCGAGGCGCTCGAATACGGGATCCTCGGGGTCAACACGGGCCTCATCTCCACCGAGGTGGCGCCGTTCGGGGGCGTCAAGGAGTCGGGGATCGGGCGCGAGGGCTCGTCGTACGGGATCGACGAGTGGCTGGAACTCAAGTATTGGGCCATCGGCGGCATGGGCGAGCCCCTGTGATCCTCGAGCAGCGCGACTACCACGTGTACACGGGCAAGCTCCCCGAGCTCGTGCGCCTGTACGAGACCGAGGGGATCCCACTCCAGGAGGAGATCCTCGGAGGGCTCGTCGGCGCGTTCACGACGGATATCGGTGCGCTATCGACGTATACGACCCTCTGGCGCTACGACTCGTACGCGGAGCGCGAGGACAAGCGCGCGCGGCTGCAGGCAGACGAGCGGTGGCAGGCCTTCCTGCGCAAGGTGCAGCCGCTCATGCACACGCAGCAGAACCGCGTCCTCGTTCCGACCTCGTTCTCTCCGCTTCGCTGATGGGTCAGCTCGAGGCCAAGGTCGCGATCGTCACCGGCGGGTCGCAGGGCATCGGCCGCGCAATCGCCGACGGGCTCGCGAGCGCGGGCGCGCGCGTAGTCGTCGCCGATCTTCAGGGAGCCGAGGCGGCCGCATCCGCGTATCCGGACGGCGTCGGGCTGACCGTCGACGTCGCCGCCGAGGACGACGTCGAGCGGATGACCCGCGAGGTCGTCGAGCGTTGCGGAGGCATAGACATTCTCGTGAACAACGCCGGCCTGTACGCCTCGCTCGCGATGCGGCCGTTCACCGAGATCCCGCTCGAGGAGTGGCGCCGCGTGATGGATGTCAACGTTGCGAGCATGTTCCTCACGACCCGTGCGGTCGTCCCGGTGATGCGCGCGCGTGGGGGCGGCAAGATCGTGAACATCTCTTCGGGCACGCCGTTTCGCGGCGTCCCCTTCCTGCTCCACTACGTGACGAGCAAAGGCGCGATCGTCGCGCTCACGCGCGCGCTGGCGAAGGAGCTGGGCAAGGACGCGATCCACGTGAACTGCGTCGCGCCCGGCTTCACGATGTCAGACGGCGTCATGGCAGAGCCCGAGGTGATCGAGAAGTTGCGGGACGTCTCGATCGCCGCGCGCACGATCCAGCGCGACCAAGTGCCCGAGGACGTCGTCGGGGCGGTGGTCTTCCTCTGCAGCCCCGGCGCCGATTTCATCACCGGCCAGACGATGGTGATCGACGGCGGTCAGTTCTTCCATTGATCTTCGCGCTGCACGAGAAGCCGGCCGGGGTGGTCACCCAGGACGGACCACGCGTGGTCTACGACCTCGATCGCGGCGCGGCCTCATTCGGGGCGGCTCGAGTGGACGGTGCCGGCCTCGTCTGGGAGCTCGGGGGTGACGGGGAGGGCGCAGTTCTCGCCGCAGAGCTCGATCT
>JACCWU010000290.1 GCA_013697465.1 Actinomycetota bacterium
GGTGTGCAGCACGCCGTTGTCGTAGCGCTCCACGGGAAGAAGTGACCCCTCCACCCCGAGCGCCCGGAACAGCGCAGCGGGATCGGGATACGGCTCGACGGTCGGCACCGGCTGTGTCATCCGCCCGAACACGATCGCGCCCGACTCGTCACGCTCGAGCTCGACCGGGATGATGCCGCGTGCCGTCTCGAGGGCGATGAGCCCACGCTGGAGCGGCGCCGCGAGAACGAATGCGGTGCCCAGCACAGGATGGCCGGCGAACGGAAGCTCCACGCGCGGAGTGAAGATCCGGATTCGGACGTGACCCTCGGACTCGGCCGGGAGCACGAAGACCGTCTCCGAGAAGCCGATCTCCAGCGCGAGCGCCTGCATGGTCTCCGAATCGAGATCCCTGGCGTCGGTGAAGACCGCGAGCTGGTTGCCGGTCAGCGGCCGGTCGGTTGAAGACGTCCGCGACGACGTAGCGGAGCGTGGGCACGCGCGCACCCTATCCAGCTCATGGGCTCCGGCTCGACGCCGTTATGCTCGCCGCGTGCAGCTTTTCCTCGTTCGCCACGCGCACGCCGAGGACGGCGATCCGGACGAGACGCGGCCGCTGTCCGAGCGCGGTCGCACCGAAGCGCGTGCGCTGGCCAACTCGCTCGCTCAACACGATGCTCCGCCCGTGCTCGTGCTGACGAGCCCGCTCCTGCGCGCTCTGGAGACCGCGGAGGAGATTGGACGAGCGACGGCGGCCGACCTGCGGGTGGACGAACGGCTTTCGCCCGGTGCGACGGCGGAGACGCTGCGCGAGGCCATCGGCGACGAGACGAGGCCCGTCGCGGCCGTGTGCCACCAGCCCGACTGCTCGGAGATCGCGCTCACCCTGATAGGCCGCGACCCGGGATTCCCCCCCGCGGGCGTCGCCGAGATCGCCCTTCAGGACTGAAGCGCCACCCCCTCGCGCACATGCCAACGGCAATCGCAGTGCGCGATCTCCGCAAGTCCTACGACGGCATCGAGGCGCTTCGCGGAATCAGCTTCGACGTCCAGGAGGGCGAGGTCTTCGGGCTCCTGGGGCCGAACGGAGCGGGAAAGACGACGACGGTCGAGATCCTCGAGGGCTACCGCCGGCGCGACTCTGGCGACGTCGCCGTTCTCGGCCACGATCCGAGCGACGCGCCCCGCGATCTGCGCGAGCGGATGGGCGTCGTCCTCCAGCACTCGGAGAACCTCTCGCTCCTGACCGTGCACGAGGTGCTCCGGATGTTCGGCGGGTACTACGAGAGCCCACGGGACGTCGACGAGGTCGTCGCGCTCGTCGGGCTAGCGGACAAGCGCGATGCTCGCGTACGGACGCTCTCCGGAGGACAGAAGCGGCGCCTGGATCTCGGGACCGCGCTCGTCGGCGATCCGGATCTCGTGTTTCTGGACGAGCCGACCACCGGCTTCGACCCCGCGGCACGGCGGTCGGCGTGGGAGATGATCCGCTCCCTGCGGGCGCTCGGCAAGACGGTCCTGCTCACGACCCACTACCTCGACGAGGCCCAGCAGCTCGCGGACCGGGTCGCCGTGATCCGCGCCGGCCAGATCATCGCACTCGGCACGCCTGCCGACCTCATCGGCGAGACGCGGCGGGCGGAGATTCGCTTCCGCCGCGACGGCGAGCTCGTGACCATCGAGACGGACGAGCCGACGCGCGTGCTCGCCGGGCTCACGGCGGAGGCACTCTCGGCAGGACGCGAGCTGGAGCAGCTCGAAATTCGCCGGCCCTCGCTCGAGGACGTCTACCTGGAGCTCGTGGAGGAGCCGGAGGACGCATGAAAGCGCTCGCACACCAGCTCTCGTTCGAGCAGCGCATCTTCTGGCGGAGCCGCGAGGCGGCCGTCTTCATCTTCATCTTCCCCCTCCTCCTGTACACGCTTCTCGCCACCGTGTACTCCGGCGAGATAGACGACAGACCCTCGGCAGACGTGCTGCTGGCCGGGCTCTTCGGTTACGGGGCGGCGAACACGGCGTTCGGAGGGCTCGCGATCATCCTCGTGGGGCGGCGGGAGTACGGCATCCTCAAGCGCCTGCGGGCGACGCCGCTTACGCCGCGGACGTACCTCGCTGCCGTTCTCCTCTCCATCCTGCTCGTCTTCGCGCTGCAGTCGGTCGCGCTGCTCGTGCTCGGGAGCCTGGGCTTCGGTGCGAGCGCTCCCGCGAATGCGCTCGGATTCGCCGGCTCCGTCGTTTTGGGAGCGGCGTGCTTCGCCGGCCTGGGGGTCGGCGCGGCGAGCTTGATCCGCTCGGCCGAGGGTGTCTCGGCGGTCGTCAACGTGGTGCTGCTGCCGATGGCGTTCCTGTCCGGCTCGTTCGGCTCGACCCCCGAGGATTACCCCGCGTTCCTCGAGGCGATCGCCGACGTCCTCCCGCTCACGTACTTCCTCCAGATCGTCAACGGCGTGTACCTCGACGGGGACTCGCTCTTCGCGCATCCTCGAGCGCTGGCCGTCGTGGCCGCCTGGGGACTGGCAGGGCTGGTCGTGGCCTGGCGCCGGTTCACCTGGGTGCCGCGCGAGCGGTAGCGGCGCCTAGCGGTTCTGCAGCATCGAGAGGAAGTACAGGAGCGTCGCGACCGCCGCCAGAGCACCTGCGACGTACGTCCACGCTGCTGCCTTCAACACGCTCTGCACGCCGCCGGCCTCGGTCGCTGGGACGAGCCCGAGGTCGTAGAGCTGCCGCTTCGCGCGCCGCGACGCGTCGAACTCGACCGGGAGCGTGACGAACTGGAAGAGCACGGCCACGGAGTAGAGCGCGATCCCGATGTAGGCGAGCCCGAACGCACCGAGGAGCAGCCCACCGAAGACGAACAGCACCCAGATCTGCGAGGCGAACGCCACCGCCGGGAACATCGCGCTCCGGACCTTGAAGAAGGTATAGGCCTGCGCGTGCTGGATCGCATGACCGATCTCGTGCGCCCCTACCGCGGTCGAGGAGATCGAGCGACCGTGGTACACGTCCGTCGAGAGGTGCACCGAGCGGTTGCGGGGGTCGTAATGATCGGAGAGAGAGCCGGGCGTCTCTTCGATGGGGACCTCGTTGAGACCGTTGGCGTCGAGCACCCTGCGCGCGACCTCCGCTCCAGTGAGGCCGTGGGACGCGGGTACCTGGAGGTTGCGGGCAAACGTGCTCTTGACGCGGTGCTGGGCCCAGAGGCCGAGCGCCATCGGCAGGACGAAGAAGAGAATGAGAGGGGTCACGGGGTGATCGTACCCTCCTCGATCGACGTCACGACCGCGTCTCCGCGCAACTCAGCGGATTCTTAACGGGCGCCCCGAAGCCTCGCAGGATCGTGCTACGCGATGGAGATGAACAACCAAGCGCTCGCCGAGCGCTTCGGAAACCTCACTTCGCGGTCGCTACGCTCCTCGATCGAGCCCCCGTAGCTCAGTGGATAGAGCAGCGGTTTCCTAAACCGCGTGCGCTGGTTCGATTCCGGCCGGGGGCACTTCCTGTAGCCGAGCCGAAAGCTTCGGATTTGCGGGGCTTTCATTCGTCTGAGGTCGAGTGGCGACCCTCCGCTCAAGTCCGCTGGAATGGGCCTGATTCGGCACCCGACTGGTGCGCAACTGGTGCGCGTGGGTTTTCGGGCGGCCTTGCTGTTTGGTGGAGAGCGCGCTCAACCTACGGCGGCGACCGCGTTCGCCCGACGTGAGCGCGTCAGAGGGATGGCCGTGGAACGTCCACTGGCTCCAATCCGGTCATCGCACCATCACGACGAGCTGCACGAGGACGTCTCAATTGGCTACGCCAACGGCTGGCCAGCGGTCCGCCAAGTATGCGTCGAGTTCGCGCTCTGGCATCGCGCGGCTCGAGTTGTTCATTCGCACGAAGAACACTCGCGGCTCCTTGCTCGTTTTCGCCCACGTCGGCTGTGATGACGGGGCGACGTCCAGGCGACAGAGATCGACCCCGGCATGCACAACGA
>JACCWU010000332.1 GCA_013697465.1 Actinomycetota bacterium
GTCCCAGGCTGCGACCCTGACTGCGACCCCGGCTGCGGCCCTGGCTGCGACCCCGGCTGCGGCCCAGTCTGCGTCCCTGGCTGCGTCCCCGGCTGCGGCCCTGGCTGCGCCGATCGTCGGCTGCGCCTTCTCCGCGCGCTTCACGGTGGTCAACGCCGCCAATCCTTCAAGTGCCTCTGCGTGCGCTGTCAGCCCTGCCAGCCGCAGGAACGCCGGGACGCACTCGCGAACGAGCCAATCGGTTGCCATCCATGCGCGCTTCTCCTCGTCGCGTTTCGTCGTCTTCGTGCCGATGACCTTCGTGACGTAGGGCTTGAGCATCTGCCGGTCGTCGTCGTCCAGCGAGTCGTCCCAGGAGCGAAGGAACGCCGCGATGACCGGTGAGACGCACTTGGGCTTATCCGACCACGGCTCCCCGGCGATGTACGCGGTAGCCTCCATGACGCAGAAGTGGCCGTCCGGCTCGTGCGATCCGTGCTCTAGAACGAGCGTGTCGAGCAGCGCGAGGCGATCTTGGATGATCGTCACAGTTCGGCCCGCCAGAGCAGCGCCAGCGTTTTCAGCGCGAGCGCCGTCTCGACCATCAACTGTCCTCACTCCTCGAGCATGTCCGCCCCGGACGTGTCGCTTGTGAGCACCTTCGAGTCGAGCGGGTAGGTGAAGCCTTCGGCGCACGGCCCGCAGATCGAGCCGGGAAACGCGCCGTGGATCGAGCACGACTGCCGACGCACGAACTCGTGGATACTCATGCCGTCCGCGCCTTCCGGCGAGCCTCGATGAGCTCGCGCCAGGCATCCGTGAGGTTGTCCCATCTCCCGTTTCGTCTCACGTGGAAGCCGTGGGCTTCGGGCTTCCCGCTCATGTGGCCGAATCCCAGGCGATCCAGACCGCGCATATAAGGCGAGCTCGCTCGCGGGTGAAGTTGCCCGAGCACACAGTTGCAGGGGGACGCGAGGTTGAGCCTCTCGAGGTTGATCTTTTTGTCCCACGCCGGCCCGTACTCCTCGTCCAGCAGGGCCGCGCCACGATCTACGGTCTTCATACCTTTCCCTTCTCTCGTGCGGCTCGACGCTCTTGCGCCTGCCGCGCCTTCTCGGCGTAGTTCGGGGGCGCGTTCTCCCGCGCGATTGCCTGCGCGAGTAGCGAGGCTTGCCGCTTGAGCCAGGCGAGGTCGCCTTCCAGGTACTTTTTGTGGACGGTCGGAAGCGAGTCCGTGGCGCCCATCTCGTTCACGAGCCTGAGCAAGAGGTTGCGCGTAACTTCTAGTTCGGTTTCCTCGTCGTCTTCCTCGGGCTCCACGTCCACCACGTCGTCAATCCCGGGCGCCTCGGGGTGCCCGGGGCTCGCGAGTTCCTCGAAGCCAGGCACGGCATCGGGAGGAGCCTCGCCGGCTGGCAACTCCGGACGCGAGGAAGGCGGAGCGCCCGGAGCGTTCAGGGACAGCACTCCCTCGCCGGCGAGGACCTCTCCGATCTTGAGCGAAGGCAGGTCAATGACGGGCACGACAAAGCGCCGCGTCTGACCGTCCTTCTTGGACGTGCGCGGCTCGAGGCGCAGCACGGCCGGGATGAAAGCCCCCTGAGCAGCGGCGCGCATCAGCACGTCGACCGCCCCAGGAAGCTCCGCGGCGGCGTTCCAGCCGTGTGATTCGAGGCGCACGAGCCCGAAGCCGGGAACGTCCGGGAGCATGAAAGCGATCCGCGTCGTGGGCTTGCACGCGCGCTCGTCGGGGTTGCAGAGGCAGGGCTTACCGCTCAGCGCCTCCGTCTCTCCGTCACAGCGGCGTTCGCATCCCCCGCCTGACCACAACTCAAGCCACTCGCGCGAGGCGGACGTGAATCGGAAGTGGTCGAGCTTCTCGGGCTGCCCCTTCGAGCCCTTCCTGCCCAGGCGGACGCGAGCGATTTCCATCATCCGTCGTTGCACAAGGAGGATCGGCATTACTCGCCCATCGCCTTCGCGAGATCGAGGGACTCTTGAGTCTCGGAACCGGGGAACGGGACAGGCCCGCGGATGACGCCCTTCGAGAGCGCGTCCGTCCAACGGAAAATCTCTCGCGCGTAGCGGAACGTGCGGAACACTTCGGCGTCGGCCTGCACGTCGAGGAACGCATAGTCGTCGTCGGCCAGGTGCAGTCCGGCCGCGCCATCCGTCTCGGGCATCTCGCCCTCGGAGCCGTCAGCAAGCCCGATGAACTCGGCGTGCCGGTAGGCGGCGAGTTGGAGCCCTACCTCCGGGTAGAGCGCCTTCCCTGTCTTCGTGTCGAGCACGAGCTTACGCCCGCCGACGAGCGCGATTGCATCGAGAGTGCCGGCGTAGCGCTCCGTGCGGTTGTAGACACTCGCCTCAGTCGCCTCGTACTCGGGCGAGTAGTCGGCGAGGAAGCGCTCGAACTGCCGCATCCGAGGAGCGACCGCATCCGACCACGGCGGCATCGGCTTGCCGAGCACGTATGCCTCGACCGCCTCGTGGATCGCGGTGCCGAGGTCGGCGGC
>JACCWU010000336.1 GCA_013697465.1 Actinomycetota bacterium
TCCTACGGCTTCCCTACACCCTGCGGATCCTGCTCGAGAACGTCCTTCGCAACGAGGACGGGTCGACCGTGACCGCTGCGGACATCGAGGCGATCGCGGGTTGGGTTGCGGCGGCGCAGCCGTCGCAGGCGATCTCGTTCACACCCGGCCGCGTTCTGCACCAGGATTTCACCGGCGTTCCCGCGATCGTCGACCTCGCAGCGATGCGCAGCGCGATGCAGGAGCTCGGCGGCAGCGCGAGCCGCGTCAACCCCCAGCTTCCCTCCGAGCTCGTGATCGACCACTCCGTGCAGGTGGACGAGTTCGCGACGCCGTTCGCGATCCACCGGAACTCCGAGCTCGAGTTCGAGCGCAACCGCGAGCGCTATGCGTTCCTGCGCTGGGGCCAGGGTGGATTCGCGAACCTCAAGGTGGTGCCGCCGGCCACCGGCATCGTCCACCAGGTGAACCTCGAGTTCCTCGCACGCGTCGTCGACGAGCGGGAGGGCGTGGCGTTTCCGGACACGCTTCTGGGAACTGACTCCCACACGACAATGATCAACGGACTCGGCGTGCTCGGCTGGGGCGTGGGTGGGATCGAGGCCGAGGCCGCCATGCTCGGCGAGGCCGTTTCGATGCTCGTCCCGCAGGTCGTCGGGTTCAAGCTCATGGGCGAGCTCCCGGAGGGCGCGACGGCGACCGACCTCGTCCTCACGGTCACCCAGATCCTTCGCGAGACCGGCGTCGTCGGCAAGTTCGTCGAGTACTTCGGTCACGGCTTGGCCGGGCTGCCGCTCGCCGACCGGGCGACGATCGGGAACATGTCTCCGGAGTACGGCGCGACCTGCGGCTTCTTTCCGGTGGACGGCGAGACGCTTAGCTACCTACGCCTGACCGGACGCCCGGCAGAGCGAATCGCGCTCGTCGAGGCCTACTGCAAGGAAAACGCGCTCTGGCACGACCCGGACGATCCAGCGACTTACACGCAGGTGGTCGACCTCGACCTCTCGACCGTGGAGCCCTCGCTCGCCGGGCCGCGGAGGCCGCAGGATCGGGTCCCGCTCCGGGAGGCCAAGCGAGCGTTTCTCCACGAACTGCCGACGTTCGGCGTTGACTACGGCAATGCGCACGACGAGGCGGTGGCGGAGAGCTTTCCTGCGAGCGACCCACCGGCTCAGACCGCGCCAGGCCACCGGGTGGTGGCGGGGGACGCAAGCGTCCAGGTGGCGCCCGTCGAGCTCGCCGAGATGCCCGGCGGAGCGGAGGTCACGCTCGACGGCGAGGCCTTCGAGCTCGAGCACGGCTCAGTTGTCATCGCGGCGATCACGTCCTGCACGAACACGTCAAACCCGGCGGTGATGGTCGGTGCGGGCCTGCTCGCCAAGAATGCGATCGAGCGAGGGCTCACGCGCAAGCCCTGGGTGAAGTCCAGCCTCGCTCCAGGCTCGAAGGTCGTCACCCAGTACTACGACAAGGCCGGGCTGACCGCGTACCTCGACGAGCTCGGCTTCAACACCGTGGGCTACGGCTGCACGACGTGCATCGGGAACTCCGGCCCGCTTCCCGAGGCGATCTCCGAGGCGATCGAGAAGGCAGATCTCGTCACGTGCGCCGTTCTCTCCGGCAACCGCAACTTCGAAGCGCGGATTCATCCCGAGGTGAAGGCGAACTACCTCGCCTCCCCGCCGCTCGTCGTCGCCTACGCCCTCGCCGGCCGGATGGACGTCGATCTCCTCACGGAGCCGATCGGAGTGGGCCGCGACGGCGAGGACGTGTATCTGGCCGACATCTGGCCGTCCGCGGCGGAGATCCAGCGGACGATCGAGTCCACGATCGACGAGGGCATGTTCACGTCGACGTACGCCGACGTCTTCACGGGCGACGAGACGTGGCGCTCGCTACCCGTGCCCGAGGGCGAGCTCTTCGCCTGGGATCCGTCGTCCACGTACGTTCGCCGTCCGCCGTACTTCGACGGAATGCCACCGGAGCCCGGCGTAGTGGAGGACGTCGTCGCCGCCCGCTGCCTCGTCTCGGTCGGGGACTCGGTCACGACCGACCACATCTCGCCCGCCGGCGCCATCAAGCCCGACTCGCCCGCCGGGCGCTACCTGGTCGAGCAGGGCATCGAGCGTCGCGACTTCAACTCGTACGGCTCGCGACGCGGGAATCACGAGGTGATGGTGCGCGGCACGTTCGCGAACGTGCGTCTTCGGAACCTGCTCGTTCCCGGCTCCGAGGGAACGTGGACCGTTCACCTGCCTTCGGGCGAAGAGATGACGATCTTCGACGCTGCCGAGCGCTACCGGGCCGAGGGCGTGCCGCTCATCGTGTTCGCGGGAAAGGAATACGGCTCGGGCTCGTCGCGCGACTGGGCCGCGAAGGGTCCCAAGCTCCTTGGCGTGCGCGCCGTGATCGCCGAGAGCTTCGAGCGGATCCACCGCTCAAACCTGCTCATGATGGGGATCCTGCCGCTCCAGTTCCTTCCCGGAGAGACGTTCGAGTCGCTGGGTCTCGCGGGCCACGAAGAGCTCTCCGTCGTCGGCGTCCAGAACGGCGAGGCTCGCGAGGTGACCGTGCAGGCGGACGACAAGGAGTTCAGGGCGACCGTGCGGCTCGACACCCCGCGCGAGCGCGAGTACCTCCGCCACGGCGGGATCCTGCTGTACGTGCTGCGCCGGCTGCTCGCCGCCTGACGGCTACGGCCGCTTCCAGCCGACGAGCATCGCCCAGCCCAAGTAGTCGCGCTGGAAGCGGAGGTAGTTCCGCTTCGCCTGATCGTGCTGAGCTCGTATCCCGGCCGCGTTCGGATCCTGTCGGTTCTCGGCGAGCCAGCGCTCGATCGTGCTCCAGTGCAGCGTCTCGTACCTGTCCCAGTCGTCCTCTGACGAGGCGATCACCGACACGGCCGAGAGGCCACCGCTTTCAACGATGTCGACCGTCCCCTCGAGGGTGGTGAAAGGCTCCGATCGGTCTTCGTACTCCACCGGCAGTGGAAGTCGGCGCCAGTATGGCTCGCCGACGACGACGTGTCCGCCGGGCCGAACGGCAGGCTCGAGTACATCGAGCGTTCCGGCAAGACCGCCGTAGACGAAGCTCGCGCCGAGACAGAGGACGGCGTCGAATGCCGCGTCGGGAAGCCCATGGTGGCGTGCGTCCGCCAGCTCGAACGTGACGCGCTCCGAAAGCCCCGCGGCGGCGGCACGCTCGACCGCGACCGCGTGGAACTCGGGCCTTAGCTCGATGCCTTCGATGGTGCAGCCGAACTCCTGTGCGAGAAGCACGGCCGGCCCGCCGCGTCCGGAGGCGACATCGAGAACTCGCGAGCCCGACCCGAGGCTAAGGCGCCGACCGAGCCGGAGCAGCTTTTCCGCCGAGGTCGGGTTCTGGAGCTCGTGCGAAGACTCGGCGACGACGAAGTACCGCGGAATCACGGACGGCATTCTCCCTCCTCGCTAGGCTCGCGCTCCATGGACTCCGAGGGTCGTCTCCCCGGAAGCTGGGGCATCGAGCCGGTTCCCGAGCGGCTGCGCGTCCTCGTTGGGATCGACCTCGGCCTGCTCTGGGGAAACCTGGGCGTGTCGCTGCTCGTCGTCGCCGCCGGAGCGGCACTCGTCCCGGCGCTGTCGCTGCGCGACGCCCTCGTCGCGATCGTCGTCGGCTGCCTCATCGGCAACCTCATGCTCGGGGTCGCCGGTGGAATCGGCGCGGATGCGCGCGTACCCGGGATGGTGCTGATGCGCGCGCCGCTCGGTCGCCGAGGCTCCTATCTTCCGACGGGAGTCAATGCGCTCCAGGGCATCGGGTGGACGGTCTTCGAGCTTCTCATCATCGCGACCGCCGCAGCGGCGCTCTCGGACGAGCTCTTCGGATTCCGAGCGCAGTGGCTGTGGACGCTCGTCTTCGGGGCGTTTGCCCTCGCTCTGGCGCTCATGGGGCCGATCGGATTCGTGCGCCGTTTCGTGCGGAAGCTCGCCGTGTGGGCCGTGCCTTTCGCGCTTTTCTACCTCACCTGGTGGGCGCTCGACGGGGCGGACCTCGGCTCCCTTTGGGCGCAGCCGGGTACGGGAGGGCTCTCGGTCTGGCAGGGAGCCGACATCGTTATCGGCATCACGGTGTCCTTCGTCCCCTACGCAGCCGATTACACGCGCTTCGCGCGCGACCGGCGCAGCGCCTTCCTCGGCACGGGACTCGGCTACTTCGTCCCGGACGTGTGGCTGCTCGCGCTCGGCGTCGTCCTCGTGCTCTCCCGCGACCTGTCCGACCCCGCCGCTCTCCCGGCCGCGATCGTCGGAGCCGGCTTCGCGGCGGCTCTGGCGCTCTTCGCCCTGCTCGTGACTGAGACGGATGAGGCCTTCGCGAACGCTTACTCGGCCGCGGTGTCCGTGCAGAACCTCGTCCCACGCGCGCCGCAAGCGCTGCTCATCGTCCTCGTCATGTCGACGGCAGTCGCCGGCGCCTTGATCATCGACTTCGTCTCGTACCAGACCTTCCTGCTCCTGCTCGGGTCGGTCTTCGTGCCGCTGTTCGCAGTACTCCTCGCCGACTGGCTCACGGCTGGGCGCCACTACTCCGAGGCGGATGTGTTCGAGGCCCCGCCCTGGCGTCCCGGTCTCATCGCCGCCTGGCTGGGTGGATTTGCGCTCTACCAATGGCTCTTCCCGACCGGGCCGTCGTGGTGGGTCGACGCGGTCGAGAAGCTGGATCCGCCGGCCTGGGGGATCGGAGCGACCGTGCCGAGCTTCCTCGTCGCGTTCGCGATCGCAGCAGTCGTCGCCGCGCTCGGGCGGCGCTCCGCGGCTGGAGCGCCGGCGACCTGATCGCCTCGATCGGACATCTGAGCCGCGACGTGGTCGCCGGGGCGCCCGCGCGCCCGGGCGGTCCCGTTTTCTATGCCGCGCGTGCGCTGGCGCGGATGGGCGCCCGGGCTCGGATCGCGGCGTCGTGCGCCGTGCTAGACCGCCCACAGCTCGTCGACCCGCTCGAGGCCTTTGGACTGCCCGTCGCCTGGCACGAGTCTTCGGTGACGGCTGCCTACACCTTCCACTACGAAGGCGATCGACGGATCATGCGACAGGACGCCGTCGGAGATCCGTGGAGCGCCGAGCAGGCACTCAAGGCAGTCGGTGACGCGCGGTGGGTGCATGTGGGCGCACTCGTTCGAACCGACTTCCCGGAGGGGACGCTCGCAGCCCTCGCGGAGGGTCGCCGCCTGCTGGTCGATGCCCAAGGTCTCGTGCGGACGCCAGACGCCGGCGCGCTCCGGCTGGACGGTCGCATCGGAGGCGCCCTCCGGCATGTGGCGATGCTCAAGCTGAATGACGAGGAGGCAGAGACGCTCGCCGGAAGCGCGGACCCCGAGGGTCTCCGCTCGCTCGGCGTGCCGGAGGTCATCCTCACGCTCGGGTCACAGGGTTCCTTTGTGATCACTGCACGAGAGATCGAGCATGTTCCGACGCCCCCAATGCAGAGGTCGGTCGATCCGACGGGAGCGGGAGACATGCTCGCCGCCGCGTACCTTGCCGCTCGCTCGGCCGACGCCGAGCCCGTCGAGTCCGCGCGCACGGCGACCGAGACGGTCGCCGGACTCCTGACCGAGCAAATCAGCGGTGCTAGAAGCGGAACTCGCCGCGCGCCACGGTGACCGCCCGTCCTCCGACCTCGACGGCCTCGATCGAGCCGTCACGTCCTCCCGCCCGCGCGAAGAGCGTCGACGGACGCCCGATCTCGGCGCCCTGCTCGATCTCGATCCACACGCCCCATGCGACGCGCTTGTGCCTGCAGAGGTGGACGGCGAGCGGGCCTGCCGCGGATCCGGTGGCGGGGTCCTCTGGAATCCCGTCGAACGGTGCGAACA
>JACCWU010000347.1 GCA_013697465.1 Actinomycetota bacterium
GTCGTCGTCGGCGGCGACGGCTCGGTCAACGAGGTCGTGAACGGCGTCGCAGATCTCGAGGGTTTCGAGCTGGCGGTGCTGCCCCACGGCACCGGTTGGGACTTCGTCCGCACGTTCGGCATTCCCCGGCGCCTCGAGGACGCGGTCGCGACCGCGCTCTTTGGTGACGTGCGTGAGATCGACCTGGGGCTGGTCAGCTTCCGCACGTGGGCGGGCGCGGAGAGCCGCTCGTATTTCGCGAACGTCGGCAGCGCGGGGATCAGCGGGGCAATCGCGCGGCGGGCAAACGACACCTCGAAGACCCTCGGCGGAAAGATCTCCTACTACTGGGCGACCCTCGCCGTCTTTTTCGGCTGGACGACCGGGGAGATGCGGGTCTCGGTGGACGACGAGATCCGAGGGGGCCGGATGATCGACGTCATCGTGGCGAACGGACGCTATCTCGGGGGCGGCATGATGATGTGCCCCGAGGCCGAGCCCGACGACGGGCTCTTCGACGTCATGCTGATCGGAGACGTGACGAAGCGCGACCTCCTCCTCGTGTTGCCGCGGACGTACCGCGGCAAGCACCTTCCGCACCCGAAGCTCGAGGTGCTTCGAGGCCGGATCGTGACCGTGGACGCCGACGAGCCGCTCCCGATCGAGGTGGACGGAGAGCAGCCGGGCACGACTCCGGCGCGCTTCGAGATCATCCCCCGCGTGCTGCAGCTCAGGGTTCCGCGCGCGGCGGGCTAAGGCTGCTTACCGGCCGACGAGCGACGCGGCGTCGTCGAGCTCGACTTCTTCAGCGAGGCCAGGTCCCGCTCGAGCTTTGCGACGCGCGTTTCGAGCGCGTCGATTCCGCGCACCTTTCGGGTCAGGTCGTCGACGCGCGCCCGCAGGTCGTTGAACGCCGCGAGCATCCGGTTTCCGCCCGGAAGCTCGGCGATCCGCTGTACCGCCTCTTCGCCCGCGTCCGCGAGCCGAGTCATGAGGTCCTTATCGCCGGTCTTTGCCGTCTTAGTCGCGTCTGGCATGGCGCAAGTCATAGCAGCCGGCGCGCCTTCACGCGACACGCAAGGTCGCTTGACACCAGTGAGCGGCCGTGAAAGCGTTGGCGAGTGAGCACTGCGGCCCGAGGCTCGCGCCTTGCCACGGCATCCGCTGCCGTCATCGCGAGCCTCGCCGTGATCACCGCTGCCGCGGGTGCTCCGACTGCGGTGGACATCCAGATCGACATCGCCGTCGGACCATCGGAGACAGGGACGCGTTTCGTTCCGAACGGAGGTACGGCCACCGTCACCGGCCTGACCTTCTGGGCAGGCCCCGAAGTCAACCTGATCACTCCGGAGCCGGCGACCGCGAAGGTGCGCTTCGAGCTGTCGGAGGGGCTCCGCTGGGGCAGGGACGAGCCCGATCCGACGGAGCAATGCACGAGCACCCCCTCGACGGGCGTGTGCGAGACACTCCCGCTGGCGCCCATTGGGGGACAGTCCGGGTTCGGCTGGGCATGGGAGCTCGTCGCCGAGCGACCTGGCAGCTACGTGCTTCGGGCCGAGATCATCGAGGCGTCCGACTCCGACCCCGTGACAGCCAACAACACGTCCGTGGTCACGGTCGTCGTCACCGAGACGGCGCCGCCGCCGACGCCGGGTAACGCGAGAGTTGGCGCGGCCAAGCTCTCTCCCGCGAAGCCGAAGGCGGGCTCCACCGTCGTGGCGTCCGTTCGCATGACGGCTGGGGGCTCGCCGGTGAGGCCGAGTTCGGTTACCTGCACCGGCAAGGCCGGGACCGCGAAGCTCAGAGGCACCGGCCGGGCCGGGAACGGCTCGGCGACGTGCACGTACCGGACGCCGAGGAAAGCGAAGGGAAAGATGCTCCGAGGGGCGATCTCCTTCACGGTGCTCGGGGCGAAGTTCACCAGGCGCTTCTCCGCGAAGCTCGGCTAGTCGAGAGCCTCGACCACAGCGATGAGGGTCTCGCCGGCCGGCGCGTCAACCTTCAGGAGCGCGCGGTCGTCGAGCGCGGTCGGGCCGCGGTTGACGATCGCGAGCGCGCGCGCCTCGAGCGGAAGACCCGCGACGGGCCACACCTCCAGCGACGAGCCGACGACGAGCATCAGCTCCGCCCCGCGTGCGAGCTCCGTCGCACGCTCCATCGCGCCGGCGGGAAGCAGCTCTCCGAAGAGGACGACGCCCGGCTTCAGGATGGCGCCGCAGGCTGAGCAGATCGGCGCAGGCCGCTCGTCGAGCTGCGCGAGCACGCCCTCGAGGGTCTCCTCCGTCCCGCAACCGCGGCAGACGGCCGTCCGGATCGAGCCGTGCACCTCGACGATCTCGCGGCTTCCGGCCCGAGTGTGGAGCGTGTCGATGTTCTGGGTGACGACGGCGCAGACGAGGCCCCGTCGTTCGAGCTCGGCGAGCGCGTGATGGGCGGCATTCGGCTCCGCCGCGAGCAGGGAGTGGATGCGCGCCCGGTAGAACGACCAAACGCGCTCCGGATTGCTCAGGAAAGCGTGGATCGAGGCAACCTCGAAGGGATCCACATCCGCCCAGATCCCACTTGCCGAGCGGAAGTCCGGGATCCCGCTCTCGGTCGAGACCCCCGCGCCCGTGAGGACGACGCACGGCTGAGACTCTCTCAAGAGAGCGGCAAGGGGGGCAACAGACACCGAAGGATTCTAGGGTTGCTCTCGTGGACGGCTTTTCGTTCTCGACAGAGGTGAAGGTCCGGTTCGCGGAGACGGACGCCCAGGGAATCGCGCACCACGCCGCGGTCGTGGTGTTCCTCGAGGTCGCGCGTGTCGCGCATCTCGAGCGGTATGCGGGCGGCTACCAGGCGATCAGGGATCGCGGAATCGAAGCACTGACGACCGAGGTCTCTCTTCGTTACCACCGGGCCGCCTACTTCGACGAGCGCCTGACGATCTGGGCCCGCTGTACCGACGTCAGGGGTGCACGGTTTCGTTACGAGTACCGGGCCATGAGGGGCGGCGAGCTCGTCGCCGAGGGGCACACGAGCCACGCCGTCGTCGACAGGAGTACCCACAGGCCGACCCGCGTCCCTCAGTGGCTCGCGGAGGCCGTCGCTATGGCTGAGTCGGCGGTGGAGCCGTAGGCGGGTCGCCGGCGAGCGGCTTCGCCTGGTCCCCCGGCGGCCTCGCTTTCGGCTCCTTGGTCTTGGTCCCGACGCGGACGATGCGTGTCTCACCCTTGTAGGACGTGTTCCAGGTCTCGGTGCGGAGCTGGTCTCCGTTCGCTGCGTACACCGTTCGTGTCACGGTCGTGCGGCTCGGCGACGATCCCTCTTCCTCGACCACCGTGCGGCCTCTGAGGAGAGTCGGGTCCTTCACTCGCTCGACTGGCGCGGAGCCGGTGATGGTCATCGTCCCCTCCGAGCTCTCGACCCGCCGCCGCTCGCCCCCGTAGATCGCGACGCTGATGCCGTCCCACTCGACGAAGCCCTTGACGAGCACCCACCGCTCGGTGTCGTTGGCGAACTGCAGGTCGAGTGACGGCCAGTACACCGTCGCGTCGCGGCCGAGCGGATAGCGGCTGATGTAGAGGCTGTGCGGGTTGCGCTCCGTGATCTCGAGTCCCGCTTCCCAGGCGGCATTGAACACCGTCGTCGCCACCTGAGACGTCCCACCGCCGACCTCCTCCGCGTACTCGGTGCCGATGATCACCGGCGCGGGCCGAAAGCCACGCTCGACGGTCCGCTCTCCGACCGTGCCATTGAGCGAGAACGTCCCCCCTGGGGGCACGAGCGTCCCGTCGAGCAGGGTCACTGCGAGTCGGAGGTTCGTGATGCGGTTCGAGTCACCGGCGTTGTAGGTCTTGTAGCCGCCCATCCGGCGATCGATCCCCATCGCGCGGGCTTCCGCGGTCGTCCGCTCGGGTTCCGCGCGAGCAACCACGAGGTTGGCCGTCCGGTTGGACGGCGACGTCGCCGCGCGAAGCAACCGGCGCGCGGTCGCCGGCACGTCCAGCTCGGTGCCCGCCCGCGACGGCGTGATCCGGACGTCGTCGTACGAGACGGTGAAGTTCGCGTCCACCGGGCTCGAGCCGACCCGGCGAGAGAGGGCGAGGAAGTACGCGCTCGCGTCCGGGCCGCCGATCGCGAGCCGCGTGGCTCCGTCCGACGGGAGCAAGAGGAGCTCGGCGACGCGCCACCGCGGAAGCCGCCAGCTTCGGCCGCTGCCGCGAAGATAGACCGGCGCGGAAATCGCGGTCCTGGCCCTCCGCGCTGCCCGGGCGAGCATCTCGCTCGTGACGCGCGGGGCGGAGCTCGCGATAGGTAGAGCGACCGACCGACTCGTTCGCTGGATCGAGCCGAGGCTGCGAACCACGATCTGTCCGGCGCGTCCTCGCTGGAGACGGCGGCCAGCGAGCGCCGGAACGAGCTCGATGCGCAGCCCACGACGGACGAGCGCAGCGTCGTTCGACTCGCGCTCGACCTCGCCCGCGATCCTTCCGAGCGCGAACTCGAGCGCGTCGTGGGAAACCTCGAGCGGCGGCTGGACCTCGGCCCCGAAGACCCTCGTGTGGAGGCGCCGGAAGCCGCGCACCGGGCCGAATCCGTCGCTCGTCCGGGCGGCCGCCGCCACGGCCGCACGCCAGTCGGGCTCGATGGCGAGCTGGTCCGCCGAGAACCGAAAGGAGGCATCTCCGGCGACGAAGGTGATCGGATTCCCGGAGACCGCGCTGTACCGGCGCTCGAGGGTCGCTACCGCCTCGCCCCGCCTCATCCCGCCGACGTCGATGCCCGCGATGCGCGTGCCCTCGGCGAGCTCGCCCGACGAGCCGGAGAACGCCAGGCCCACGAGCAGCGCGACCATCCCGACGACGGCGGCACCGACCGCGGCGGTGACGAGCGCCGAGCGGCGTGCGCTGCGGCGGCGCACGCGCGAGGCGTAAAGG
>JACCWU010000350.1 GCA_013697465.1 Actinomycetota bacterium
TTCGATCCGAAGCGCGACTACCCGCTCGGCACGCGACGACCCGATCTCGTCTCCACCCCGGGCGGGTTGCCGCTCGCGGAGGTCACGCTGGACGCGCTCCGCGCCGGAAAGATCGACTCGGCGGAGATGCGCGCGACGCCGGAGACGCTTCGACTCCAGGCCGAGGTCGCCCGGGCGGCGGGGCGCGTCCCGCTCGCAGCGAGCCTCGAGCGAGCTGCCGAGCTCGCCGCCGTGCCGGACGACCTCCTCCTCGCGGTCTACTCAGCGCTCAGGCCGCGGAGGGCGACGGCGGTGGAGCTGGAGGAGTGGGCCGTGCTTCTCGACGGCCATGGCGCCGAGAAGACCGCGGCGTTCGTGCGTGAAGCCGCAGCCGCCTACGGCGAGCGGGGGCTCCTCGCGGGTGGGTAGCCGCCGCTTCGAGTCCCGTAGCCGGCGAGAGCTTCATCGCGAGCAGCTCGTCTCCCCGCTCCCGGAGCTCGGACTGGTCGCCTCCGGCGGCCCGAACGACCCGGACCCGGAGATCGTCCTCGAGGACGGGGTCGTCGTCCAGATGGACGGTCGCTCGGCGGCCGACTTCGACGTCATCGACCGCTTCGTCGTCGCCCATGGGCTCGATCTCGACGTCGCAGCGGAGGCGATGGCGCTCGGGGACGCGGAGCTCGCACGCATGCTCGTCGACATCTCCGTCCCCCGCGCGGAGCTCGTCCGCCTCGCCCGCGGCCTCACCCCCGCGAAGCTCGCGCGCGTCATCGGCCTGCTCGATCCCGTGGAGCTGATGCTCGCTCTCAAGAAGCTGCGGGCGCGACGCGCTCCGGCCAACCAGGCGCACGTCACAAACCTCAAGGAGAGCCCCGCGCTGCTCGCCGCCGACGCGGCCGAGGCAGCCCGGCGCGGCTTCGCCGAGATCGAGACCACGGTCGGGGTCGCGCGGTACGCGCCGCTGAACGCGATCGCGCTCCTCGTGGGCTCCCAGACCGGACGGCCGGGAGTGATGACGCAGTGCGCGGTCGAGGAGCGACGGAACCTCGAGCTTGCCATCCGCGGGCTCGTCACCTACGCGGAGACGCTCTCGGTCTACGGAACAGAGCCCGTCTTTGTCGACGGCGACGACACGCCTTGGTCGAAGGCATTCCTCGGTGCCGCCTACGCGTCACGTGGCGTGAAGGTGCGCTTCACGTCGGGTACGGGATCCGAGGCGCTGATGGGCTATGCGCAAGGCCTCTCCATGCTCTACCTCGAGGCGCGCTGCCTGGCCGCCGTGAGAGCCGCCGGCTCACAGGGAGTCCAGAACGGATCGATCTCGTGCGTCGCCCTCGTCCTCTCGGTGCCCGGAGGCACGCGTGCGATTCTCGGCGAGAACGTCCTCGCGGCCTGGCTCGACCTCGAGGTCGCATCCGGGAACGACGCGATCGCCTCGCATTCCGAGATCCGCAAGACGGCGAAGCTCATGGGCCAGTTCCTCCCCGGCACCGACTTCGTCACGTCCGGCTACTCCGTGATGCCCCGACACGACAACACGTTCGGGGGCGGGAACTTCGACGCGGACGACATCGACGAGTGGCTCACGGTCCAGCGCGACTGGCAGGTCGATGCGGGAATCGAGCCGGTCAGCGAAGAAGAGGTGCTGCGCGTCCGCGAGCGGGCGGCACGCGCGATCCAGGCCGTCTTCGGAGAGCTCGGGCTTCCGCCGGTAACCGACGAGGAGGTCGAGGCAGCGACGACCGGCTACGACTCCGCAGGCATGCCGGATCGCGATCGTGCTGCGGACGTCGAGGCCGCCGACGAGCTCCTCGCGCGCGGAACTTCTGGCCTCGACATCGCACTGGTTCTCGAACGGCGCGGGTTCGGCGAGGTGGCGGAAGCCGTGCTCTCGATGCAGCGACAGCGCATCTCAGCCGACTACCTCCAGACCGCAGCCGTGATCGACACCTACGGTCTGGTCCACTCCGCGGTGAACGACCCGAACCTCTACACGGGCCCGGGCACGGGCTACCGGCTCGAGGGCGACCGCTGGGCGCTCCTCCAGGCGCTTCCGAACGTCGTCGACCCGGCCGAGCTGCTCGGTGCGGAGCTCGACGCGGAGCCGGTCGTGGTGGAGCAGAGGGAGGCGGCGAGGAGCGACGACGCCGCGGAGGTCGTCGTCGCAGTCGGCCCGGCTTTCGCGGACACGATTCGGAGAACGATCGGCGACCTCGGCCATCGCGAGGTGCTCGAGGCGATCTGCGACGGAGTTCGCGAGGGCGGCGCCGCGCCCCGGATCGTCCGCATCCGCCGCGTCGCCGACGTCGCGTTCATCGCCCACGATGGGGCGCAACTCTCGGGATCGGGCATCGCGCTCGGGATCCAGTCGAAGGGGACAGCCGTCATCCACCGCGCGGATCTCGAGCCGCTCGACAACCTCGAGCTCTTCGGCATGTCGCCCCTCTACACGCTCGCGTCGTACCGGGCGATGGGACGGAACGCAGCCGGCTATGCGCTCGGCCACCGGGTCGGCCCCGTCCCGACCGAGCTCGACAACTTCGCGCGCGCGAAGCTCATCGTCCGCACGACGCTCCTGCACGCGCGCGAGACGCAGGCTGTCCGGCCGGGTGCGGCGGCAGTCGAGCTCGAGCTCGCCGTCGCGATCGCCTCGGGCTGAGCGTGCGATACGGTCGTCGTGTGCCGATGTTCCCGTGTCTTCGAGCGCTGGGGTAGGAGTGGTGAACGAGCGGCTCGATCGTCGGCTCGTCGCGGTGATGTTCACCGACATGGTCGGATACACGGCGCTGATCCAGGCGGACGAGCGACAGGGACTCGACAAGCGCGACCGCTACATGAGCGCGCTCGAGAGTCACCACGACGCGTTCGGCGGGACGATCATTCAGCGACTCGGGGACGGCACCATGAGCATGTTCCAGAGCGGGCTCGATGCTGTGCTCGCCGCGGTCGCGATCCAGCGCCAGCTCGCGGCGCAGGAGGTTCCGGTTCGCATCGGCGTCCACGTGGGCGACGTGATCGTCGAACCCGAGCGGCTTACCGGCGTCGCGGTGAATATTGCCGCTCGGATCGAGTCCTTCGCGGTACCGGGCGGGGTGATGCTGTCCGACTCCGTCTACGACCAGATCAAGAACCAGAGCGACGTCGGCGTCGTCGGGCTGGGGCGCTTCAGGCTCAAGAACGTCGGGCGGCCGTTCGAGCTCTACGCGGTTTCGGCGGACGGTGTCGTGGTGCCGGATCCGCGGGCCCTCGAAGGCAAGGGCGAGCAGTTCGCCACCCTGCCGAGCAACCTGCCCGACCCGGTCGCGCCGGTGCTAGGTCGGGCGGCCGACCTGGCGTCGCTCATCGAGCTCACCCGGGCGCACCGGGTCGTGACGATCACGGGCCCCGGCGGTGTCGGAAAGACTCGTATCGTCATCGAGCTCGGCCGGCAGCTCGCGTCCGAGTTCCTGGACGGTGTCGCGTTCGTCGCGTTGGCCGACGTCACGGAGCCCGCGGACTTCCTCCCTGCCCTTGCGGACGCGCTTGACGTGAAGGAAGCCGAGGGGCGGACGCTCGGCGACGGGATCGTCTCTCTCATCGGCGACAGGACGGCGCTCCTGCTTCTGGACAACCTGGAGCAGGTCGTGGCGGCCGCTTCGGACGTGGCGGGGCTGGTCGAAAGCTGCCCGGAGCTTCGGATCGTGGCCACCAGCCGGACACCGCTCAGGATCGCCGCGGAACAGGAGTACCCTCTCGCCCCGCTCGAACTCCCTCCACCGTTGGACACGGACTCGAACGAGCCGCTCATGGCGTATCCGGCCGTCGCTCTGTTCGTCGAGCGCGCCAAGACGGCGAGGGGCTCCTTCGAGCTGACGCCCGAGAACGCCGGGGCCGTCACGGCCGTCTGCCGTCGCCTGGACGGCCTGCCGCTGGCTCTCGAGCTCGCTGCCGCCCGACTGCGACTCCTCTCCCCCGAAGCGCTGCTGGAGCGGCTAGACCAAGCCCTCGACCTACTCACGTCCGGCGCGCGGGACATCCCCGAGCGGCAACAGACGTTGCGCGCCACGATCGACTGGAGCCACTCGCTCCTCGAGGAGTCGGAGCAGCGCCTGTTCCGGCGCATGGCCGTCTTCGCCGGAGGGTGCACTTTCGCCGATCTCGAGGTCGTCTGCGCAGAGCCCGGCGAGACCATCCTGGACCAGCTGGAGTCGCTCGTCGACAAGGCTCTCGTACAGACGGACGGCCAGGGTGACCGGCTGCGGATGCTGCAGACGATCGGCGAGTACGCCCGCGAGCGGCTCGACGCCGCGGGCGAGGCAAGCGAGGTCGCGATGAGGCACGCCCGCCGGTACGCGGCGCTCGCCCGCGAGATCCGCGACGGCATCGAGGGCACCGATCAGGTCGGCTCCCTCGAACGCGGCATCGGCGAGGAGGGGAACATCCAGGCCGCGCTCGACACGCTCCTGGCGACCGCGACGGACGGTGACGCAGTTGCGTCCGAAGAGGGATTGCAGATGTGCGGCGACCTGTGGATGTACTGGCACATCCGCGGCAAGAACCTCACCGCCCGCGAGTACGCCGCCTCCTTCCTCGACGCCGGCACGGGTGGCTCTCCTACCACGGGGCGGGCGGGCGCACTTCTCACGGCGGGACTGGCGTCCCATGTGCTGGGTCAGTTCGAGCTCGCGAACGACGAATGGGCCGAGGGGTATCGCATCGCGGCAAAGCTCGAAGCCGATCGCGAGCTCTGCATCGCTGCCTTCCTCGCTGGCTTCGGGCAGCTCGGATTCGACCTCGATGCAGGGCTCAGATGGATGACCGAGAGCATCGAGAGGAGCCGCGCCCTCGGCTTCACCTGGGCCTACGGGTTTGCCTCGACCCTCGACGGCATCCTCAACGCCGTCACGGGCGACCTCGACACGGCGCAGACGAGGTACTCCCAGGCGCTCGAGATCCAGCAGAGAATCGGCGACGAGGAAGGAGCCGGCCT
The DNA here is from genome assembly GCA_013697465.1 of Actinomycetota bacterium. Lineage (GTDB taxonomy): Bacteria > Actinomycetota > Thermoleophilia > Gaiellales > Gaiellaceae > GMQP-bins7. The sequence goes on from JACCWU010000350.1 coordinate 4,949, forward strand.
GTCCCTCGGCGGCCTCGCCCAACTGGCGTCCGGTCGCGGTGACCTGGCGGGCGCCCTCGACCTCTACCGGCAGTCTCTCGCGGCGTACGAGGCGATCGGCGACCGGGCCGAGGAAGCCCGGATCCTCTCCGAGATGGCCTGGACGCAGCTCCGGCACGAGGAACCTGCGCTCGCGCGCCGGACCTTCCTCGACTCGGTGCAGGCCTACACCGACGTGGCGAGCGTTCGTGGAGTGGGGCTCTCGCTGATCGGCCTCGCGGCCACCGAGGCGGTCGAGGGGCGGCCCGAGACGGCCGTGCAGATCGCCGCGGCGGCGGAGGTCTACGCCCACGGGGAAGGCATCGTCAACGTCTACTCCGACGAGACGCCGGGGCGCGAGTTCGTCGACCAGGCACGAGCAGCGCTCTCGGCCGACGATGTCGCCCGCGCCACCGAGGTCGGCAGCAAGCTCACGATCAGGGAAGCGCTCGACCTGGCGAGGCTCCCTCAATCGGCCCCCCCGTGTAGACGATTCCTGACCGATGAACAGCCCGCAATCGGTCAATGAGCTCGTCGAGCGCGGCCGCGAAGCGGCCGCCCGGGGAGCGTGGCGCGAAGCGTACGACCTTCTTGTGGCCACGGACTCCGCAGAGCTGTCACCGGAGGACCTGGAGCTGATCGGCGAGGCGACCTCGTGGACGGGTCCGACGGAGCATTGCATCGAGGTCCGCGAGCGTGCGTACAGCGCCTATCTGGCGCGTGGGGATCGGAGAAGCGCCGCGCGTCTGGCCCTCGACCTGGTCCGCGACCACGGCTTTGCGAGGGCGACCTCGGTCGCCGCAGGTTGGTACAAGCGAGCCGAGCGCTTGCTAGAGGAAGAGCCTGAGTGCTGCGAGCATGGGTATCTCGCGCGCAGGCAGGGGTTTGCCGCGGATGCTCGGGGCGACACCAGCGAGGCACGGCAGCACCTGCGGCGTGCCCTCGGGAT
>JACCWU010000009.1 GCA_013697465.1 Actinomycetota bacterium
CGAGCTCGGCGCGGTCGGCCCACGCGCGGCACTTCGCCTCGTAGACTTCGGTGGCTTCGTCCTCGGAGCGCTCCCCGAGCTTCGAGACCCGGATGTAGATGTCGAACATGTTCTCCTCTTCCTTGGCCTACCATGTTACCAAAGTGTCCGACCAAGACGGCAACAACATCGAAGCGGTGTGCCAGAAGCCACAGTGAACGGGGCGCTCCCGGCCTAGACTCCGCGCGTGCCCTGGGAGCAGCTCTCGGACGATCAGCTCGAGATCCGCGATCTCGTGCGCACGATCGCCCGCGAGCGCATCGCACCACGCGCGGCCGAGATCGACGCGTCGCACGAGTTCCCGTGGGACGTCGTCGAGCTGTTTCGCGAGCACGGCATCTTCGGCCTCCTCTTCGACGAGCGCCACGGAGGCACCGGCACGGGAACGCTGCTCGCGCTCGTGGCGATCGAGGAGGTGTCGAAGGTCTGTGCGACGAGCGGGCTGATCCTCGCCGTGCAGGAGCTCGGCTCGCTCGCGGTCAAGCTCGCGGGGTCGGAGGAGCAGCAGGCCCGGTTCCTCCCGAAGCTCGCGTCGGGCGAGTCGCTCGCCGCCTACGCGCTCACCGAGGCCGGCTCCGGATCCGACTCTGCCGCGATGCGCACGACCGCGCGACGCGGCGACGACGAGTACGTCCTCGACGGCTCCAAGCGCTTCATCACGAACGCTTCCGTGGCGAGCGTCTACACCGTCTTCGCGAAGACCGATCCCGAAGCGGGACACCCGGGCATCTCCGCCTTCGTCGTCGAGGCCGACACTCCCGGCTTCGAGGTTGCACGGCTCGAGCCGAAGATGGGTATCTCGGGGTCGACGACTGGCGAGCTTCTCTTCGACGACGCCCGGATTCCGGCTGCGAACCTGCTCGGCGACGAGGGCGAAGGATTCAAGATCGCGATGCGCGTGCTCGACCGCTCACGTCCCGGAGTGGCGGCCCAGGGTCTCGGCATCGCGCAGGGCGCGACGGACTACGCACTCGAGTACGCCCGCACGCGCGAGACGATGGGGAAGCCGATCGCGGAGCACCAGCTCGTTGCGGCGAAGCTCGCGGACATGGAGACCGCCTGCGAGGCTGCGCGCGGACTGCTCTACCGCTTCGGGCGCATGGTGGACGAGGGCGCATCCGAGGCCGAGCTGACGAAGGCCTCGGCGATGGCAAAGCTCTACTGCACGGACACGGCGATGTGGGTCACGACTGAAGCGGTGCAGGTGCTCGGCGGCTACGGCTACATCAAGGAGTACCCGGTCGAGCGCATGATGCGCGACGCGAAGATCACGCAGATCTACGAGGGCACGAACGAGATCCAGCGCCTCGTGATCGCGCGCGAGATGCTCAAGGAGAGCCGCGCCTTCCTGCTGGCCGGCGTCGGCTGAGAGGTGCGCGCGAGAGACCTCGGGATCGCGGTCGGCTCAGGAGAGCCCGGCACAGCGAACGCGATCACGGACGTACGCGGCGTTCGGGTCGGTCACACGACGCTCGTCGCAGGCGACGACGTGCGCACCGGGGTCACGGTGGTGTTCCCGCACGACCGCGATCCCGGCTTGGAGCCGGTCTTCGCGGGCGCACATCGTCTGAACGGGAACGGCGAGCTCACCGGCCTCGAGTGGATACGTGAGTCCGGGCAGCTGGAGACGCCGATCGCGCTCACCAACACGCACTCGGTGGGCGTCGTCCGCGACGCACTCGTCCGCTACGCCGTGGCTCAGAGCCTCGGAGCCGACGAGGAGCCGTGGAGCCTGCCGGTCGTCGGCGAGACCTGGGACGGCGTGCTGAACGACGTCAACGGCTTCCACGTGAGGGCCGAGCACGTCGACCAGGCGATCGAGGCTGCCTCTGGCGGCCGGGTCCCAGAAGGAGCGGTCGGCGGCGGCACCGGGATGATCTGCCACGGCTTCAAGGGAGGGATCGGGACCGCGTCCCGCGTGCTCTCCGAAGGCCACGGCGGCTGGACGGTCGGTGTCCTCGTCCAGGCGAATCACGGCGCGAGGAGCCGGCTCCGGATCGAAGGCGCGCCCGTCGGCCGGGAGCTCGGGCCCGAGCTGATTCCGCTGCCGGGGCGGGCACCGGACGGGTCGCGAGCCGGCTCGATAATCGTCCTCGTCGCGACGAGCGCACCGCTCTTGCCGCACCAGTGCGAGCGACTTGCCCAGAGAGCGGCGCTCGGCATCGCCCGTACGGGCGGAGCGGGCGAGAACTCGAGCGGCGACCTCATCCTGGCCTGGGCGACGGGGAACCGCGGCCTTGGAGGCGCACAACCGACCCGAGACGTGACGATGCTCGCCAACGGGCGCATCGATCCGCTCTTCTACGCGGTGATCGACGCGACCGAGGAGGCGATTCTGAACGCGCTCCTCGCGGCGGAGACGATGACCGGCCGCGGCGGAGTGACCGCGCACCGACTCGATCCCCACCTACTGCTCGAGGTGCTGCGCCGATACGGCGTCGTCGAGGGTTAGGGCGCCGGCGGCTACGGTCCCGCCGGCGCCTGCTCCACGTGCTCTAGGCCTTGCCGCAGTGGACGAGGGCGTTCAGGCAGCCCTCGACGAGCTTCTTCAGGCTGGCCGGGTGCCAGGCGTTCAGGAAATCGGCGTGCGCGCTGAGCTGTCCACCGGAGGCGAGTGAGAAGCCTTCGCCCCCGCGGGTCGGGTAGCGGTAGATGAGCGCGATCGCCGGTACCGAGACCGGATGCGTCGAGGGGCAGCTCCCGCCCCGCAGCGCATACGCCATGTGACTCTTGTGGTCGGCGCTGTCGAGGCTCCGCCCGTTCCAGCAGTTCGGGAAAGCGATGTGGAGCCGGAGGAACGAGCCCCGCTGGTCGGGGCACGTGGGCACCGTGCTCGAGGGCTCGACGCCGCCGTTCACGCCGCAGTTCCAGAACGTGACGCGCCGGTCCTGCGGGCTCGTCGCCGTCTGGTCGCCCGCGATCATGCGCAGATTGTTCGGGAAGGTGTGCACCTGGCCGAGCGTGCCGCGCCGGTAGTAGATCGTCGCTCCCATCGGCACGACCGCGTTCGCGCCCTCGTAGAGCGTCGGCACCCAGTACGCGGCCGTGTCGGCCCCGCGCTCGCACGACGTCGCGCCCGCGCGGAGCGACGCGTAGGTGGAGGACGCGCTCGTCGTCCGGTTGCCGACGAAGCTGGGTTGTGCGAAGCGCCGGCCTTCCCGGGGAACACGATCGGGTCGTCCGACGCCGCATGGCTGAAGCGGCAGCTCTCGATGAAGTTGACGCCGCGGAGATCGGCTCGCGTGATGCCTTCGCGCGGCTCGGGCTTGGCATCGGTCCCGGCGAATGCCGTGGAGCCGATGAGGCCGGCGACGACGGCTCCCCCGGCTGCGATGAGTAGCAGTCCTCTCACTTCTGACCCTCCCTGTGGGATACGGGCGAAGTCAGACACCGAAGCGTTGTCTTTCTTTGAGCGAAATGTGACGTGGCGGTAAGCATTGCGTTCGGAACGAACCGCCGCACCAACCTAGGTCCGAGAGGGGAGGACCGGCGGGGTCTCGCCGGGCGGAGTCGCAGGCGGGTAGCGCTCGCGAATCTCGTCGACGAACCTCGCCAGTCGATCCGCCGTCGCCGCGTGGCGGATCTCGAGGACGTCCTCGGCGTTCTGCTCGCCGGAACGGGAGAAGTTGAAGCTGCCGAGGAACGCCGTCTCGTCCGCGACGACGATCTTCGCGTGCATGAAGTCGTGCACCGACTCCGGAGTCCACGGGATCGACACCTTGCCCGAGAACGACCCGCCGATTATCACCGTGCGGAGAAGAGGGATCTTCCACTCGCTGACTCCGTTCGTCCGCCACTGGTGGAAGACCTGGTCGATCTGCGTGTCGTCGACGACCCCGGCCACGTCGGACCGCCCCTCGTTGACGACCTCTACGAGCGTCGCGAGTATCGGGCCCGACGTGAGGACCGGCGATGCGATGCGCACTCGCTCGCGCGCATTGCCGATGAACTTGGCCACTCGGTGGGAGAGCGCTTCGCCGTGCGTCGGGCAGAACCACGCGCGCACACATGCGCCGTCCACCTCTTCGGGGCGCGGATCGACCCGGCCGGTTCCCTCGACGTTGCCTCGTTCCCACAGCTGCTCGAAGGCGAGCGTGTAGGCGTACGCGATCTCGGGCGAGCGGATCTGCGCGATCACGTTCTCCTGGCGCGACCACGAGTCGTCGGTCCAGTTCGTCGACCCGGTCCAGACGGCTTCGCGATCGCGGACGACGAACTTGTGGTGCATGAGGTCGGGGATCCCCGCGATCCCGCGGGTCGCGACCGGGAGCGCCTCGATGGCCTCGGGGGCGGTCTCGGGCGGAGGGGGAACCGGGATCGGGCCCGGGTGCGCGACGTTGTAGAGCAGCCGCACGGCGACGCCTCGCTGCACGGCCGCGAGGAGCGACGCGAGGACAACTCCGCCGGCGCCGGTCTCGAAGCGCACGTCGTACAGCGCGAGGTCGAGGGAGCGCTGCGCGTCGGCGAGGAAGCCCGCGATCCCCCGGGCGATGTCGGCAGGGCGCTGACCGCCTTCGGTCAGCGTCGTCAGCTCGATCGCCGAACGCTTCGGCGGCTGGTCGATCAGCTGCTCCGAAGCGACGCCTTGTACGCGCGCTTCTCGGCCTGGTAGGACTCGAGCGCCTCCAGGGAGTCGACGTCGCCGAGCGTCGGATGGGCGGGGACGAGACCCTGGGCGGCCTCGACGCCGAAGCGCTTGGCGAGCACGGAGCCGAGCGCCTTGACCTTCATCTCGCCGAACCCCGGAAGCTCCTCGATTCTTCGCTGGAGGTCGTCGGCGTCGGTCGCCTCTCGCCAGACAGCGGAGGCATCCCCGTCGTAGCGCTCGACGAGGAACGACGCGAGCTCCTGGATGCGACGGGCCATGTTGCCGGGGAAGCGATGAATCGCGGGCTTCTCGCGGAAGACCGCCTCGAGCCGGGCGGGATCGGTCGCCGCGATCTCGGCCGCGTACAGGCGCCCGAGCCGACGCTGGAGCTTGAGC
>JACCWU010000016.1 GCA_013697465.1 Actinomycetota bacterium
GAGTCGGGAACAGCGCGAATCGCCTCGCGCGAGGCGACGACCACCGTCGGCAGCACGACGAGCGTGAGGATGAGCCCGCCGGCGAAGACGACGCGGCCCACCCCGATCCCACGCACGATGAAGGCCAGACCGAGGATCCCGTAGACGATCGACGGCACGGCGGCGAGGTTCTGGATGTTGACCTCGATCAGGCGGTTCCACCAGCGGGCGCGGTTTGCGTACTCCTCGAGATAGATCGCGGTGAGCACCCCGATCGGAACCGAGAGGAGGAGGACGATGAAGCCGAGGTAGAGGGTGGCGAGAATCGCAGGCCTGGCTCCTGCCTCCTCCGGCAGCGTCGAAGGCGCATTGCCGAAAAGCTTCCAGTCGATGGCCGACCACCCCGTGACGACGGTGTCGGCGAGCAGAACCGCGAGCGTTCCGAACGCGACGAGCATGGAGAAGAGCATCGCGGACATGAAGAACCGGTTCTTCCAGGCGCGGCTGGGGCGACGCGTCTCGGAGGCCGGGATGACGCTCATTCGTAGATCTCGCGGTACTTGCGGACGAGCCTGATGGAGATCAGGTTCAGGATCAGCGTCATGACGAAGAGCGTCAAACCGACCGCGAAGATCGTCTTGTACTCGATCGAGCCGGTCGGGACGTCGCCGTTGCCCGTGGCGCCGATGAACGCGGTCATGGTCTCGATGGTGTCGCGTGGGTCGAAGGTGATCTGCGCGAGCTGGCCAGCGGCGATCAAAACGATGATCGTCTCGCCGACGGCACGCGAGAAGGCGAGCACGAACGCCGCGATGATTCCGGAGATGGCCGCAGGAACGACGACGCGCGTCGAGACCTGGAGCTTGTCCGCGCCGAGCGCGTACGCGCCTTCGCGGAGGTCTCGAGGGACCGCGGCCATCGCATCCTCGGACAGCGATGCGATCGTCGGAATCAGCATGACTCCGAGCACGAGGCTGGCCGAGAGGGCGTTGAAGATCTCGACGTCGAGCCCGATGTCACGGAGGAACGGCGTTACGAAGGTGAGCGCGAAGTAACCGAGGACGACGGTCGGGACGGCGGCCAGGATCTCGAGGATCGGCTTCAGCAAGGCGGTGGCCCGCGGCCGCGCGTACTCGCTCAGGTAGATCGCGACACCGAGCCCGAGTGGAAAAGCCACGAGAGCGGACCAGAACGAGATCAGGAACGTGCCGACGACGAGCGGCACGACGCCGAAGTGCGCGTCCAGGAAGAGCGGCGCCCATGTCGTGCCGGTGAAGAACTCCCAGGGGCTGACCTCACCGAAGAACTCGATCGCCGGCAAGAGCAGCGAGACGACGATTCCGAGCGTCGTCAGGACCGAGATCGCCGCAGCGACGAAGAGCAGTGCCTGAACGAGCAGCTCCCCCCAGCGGATCTTCTTTCGGGGGAGCTCTAAGGCCCCGGGCTGGCCGAGAACGACGTCTCTTGACGCCACTAGCCCGTCGCGCCCTCGAGCTTCGCCTGCTCCTCTGCGATCTGCTCTTCGCTGAGAGGAACGAACTGGGCGGCAGTGGCAATGGACTCGTTGTTGTCGAGCATGAACTTCACGAAGTTCCGGACGTCCTCGTTGCCGTCGAACGAGCTTCGCTTGACGTAGACGAAGAGCGGACGGGAAAGCGGCGTGTACGACTCATCCTGTGCCGTCTCGACGCTCGGAGCGACACAGCCGCCTCCGCCGTCGACCTCGAGGGCTTTGAGCTTGTCCTGGTTCTCTTCGAAGTACGAGAAGCCGAAGTACCCGAGTGCGCCGCGATCGCCGGACACTCCCTGGACGGTCACGTTGTCGTCCTCGGTCGCCGAGTAGTCCGATCGACTCGCTCCCTCCTCGCCGTTGATCACGCCGGTGAAGTAGTCGAACGTGCCCGAGTCCGTGCCCGCCCCGTAGAGCTTGAGAGGGACATCCGGGAACGAGGGATCCACCTGATTCCAGTTCGTCACCTTCGACCCCGGCTTCCAGATCGCATTGAGCTGATCCACGGTCAAGCACGTCGCCCAGTCGTTCTCGGAGTTCACGACATTCGTGAGCGCGTCCGTCGTGACTCGAAACTCGATGTACTCGACGCCGCCTTCCTCACAGAGCGCGACCTCGTCCTCGTCGATCGGCCGGGACGCGTTCGACAGGTCGGTCTCGCCGGCGCAGAAGCGCTCGAAGCCGCCACCGGTGCCGGAGATGCCGACCGTCACGTCGACGTCCTGCTCCGCCTTGAAGTCCTCGGCGGCCTTGGTGACGAACGGGCCGACCGTGCTCGAGCCGTCCGCGGAGATGACACCACTCGAGTCGTCTCCCCCACCGCACCCGGCCGCCGCGAGGGCGAGGCTCGACACCGCTACGAGCATTACGATTCCACTTTTCATTGTCATGTCGCCAGTCTCACGCGCCGATTACGGCTGCCGGGCGGCCGAATGGTGAACATGAGGTGAAAGTCCGGTGAAACGCCCCCCGGCGGGGGGCTAACTCGCTTCGGTCACGACCGACTCATCGCCGAGAAGGTCGTCGATCTCTCTCACGTACGGATGCGCCTCGAAGCCGGAGAAGAGCGCCCTGGCGCCGGCGAGAGCCTCGAGAGCCTCGGCACGCTGACCGAGGCCGAGCAGGCAGCGACCCAGACCGCGCAACGCAAACGCTTGCTCGAGGACGTTGCCGAAGTTCCCCCACTCCGCCGCCGCGTCGCTGTACCCGCTCGCTGCGCGGTCGAGCTCGCCGTCGGCCTCCGCTAGCGCTGCCTCGACCGCTCGGCGGCCGTGCCGGTGGAGTGGTGTCGTGTCGCGCAACGCGCCGACGAGCCGCTGCGCAAGGCCTGCCTCGGAAACCACGAGCGCGGTGCGAACGGCTCCGGGCAGGTACAGCGGGAAGTTCCATTGCTCTCGCAAGCCATCCACGTCCTCGAGCTCGAGGAGATGTCGTCGCGCCGACGCGAGATCACCCGCACCCGCAGCGACTAGCGCATTGACGCAAAGCGACGCCATGAGCGCCTGCCCCTCGCCGAATGCCCGGGCGCTCTCTACCAAGCCGTCGGTCAGCGCGACGCTCCGCTGCGCTTCCCCTCGGTGGGCGAGAATCTCGGCAAGCGAGATATGGAGCCAGAACCGCTCCCACTCGCTCAATACGGGCACCTCGAGAAACTCCTTGGCGACGACTTCCAGCTCGTCCCACCTTCCCAGGGCCAGCTGTGCATCGAGTCTCGTCCCTGTCGCAGCACGGGCGCTTCGCGCGAGCCCGCGGCGCTCGGCCAGGTCGAGAAGCTCCTCGGACACCGCGAGCGAGGCGGCCGGCCCTTCGTATGGGTAGACGTCGATCGCATAGTTGTTGAGCGTTCGGGCGAGCTGGAGCGAGTCGTTGCGGCCGCGAGAGATCTCGATAGCGCGGCGGACGTCGTCGAGACCCCTTGGGTCTCCTTGTGCAGCACGCGATCCGCCACGGACGGCGAGCGCCCGCGCGTGCTCGGGGAATCC
>JACCWU010000034.1 GCA_013697465.1 Actinomycetota bacterium
TCGACGTGGGCGAGAGCGATCCCGCCCAGATCGTCTGCGGCGCGTGGAACTTCGAAGCGGGCGCGACCGTCGCCGTCGCGCTCCCGGGGGCTCACCTTCCCGGCCGGACCGTCCTCGAGCGCCGCAAGCTCCGCGGCGAGACCTCAGAGGGGATGATCCTCTCCGAGCGCGAGCTCGAGCTCGGTCAGGATCACACCGGGATCATCGTGCTCGACGAGGCGGACCCCGGCACGCCGCTCGGCGACGTCCTGCCGCTGCGCGACGTCGTGCTCGATCTCCAGATAACGGGCAATCGCCCCGACCTGCTCTCGGTCTACGGCGTCGCACGGGAGGTTGCCGCGCTCTTCCGCCTGGAGCTCGGGAGTCCGCCCGGGAGCGATCCCGAGCCCGCCGGCGACGAGCCTGTGGATATCGCCATCGAGGACTTCGGAGGCTGTCCGCGCTACATCGGACGTCTCTTCCGCGACGTTCGCATCGGCCCGTCTCCACTCTGGCTCCGGGCTCGCCTCGACGCGGCCGGCATGCGGCCGATCTCGAATGTGGTCGACGTGACGAACTACGTCATGCTTGCGCTCGGAAACCCGCTCCACGCCTTCGATCACGCGAAGCTCGCGGGCGGGCGGATCGTCGTACGGCGAGCGCACCCCGGGGAGAAGTTGCGGACGCTGGATGGCGTCGAGCGGGCTCTCGAGCCCTCCGATCTCATGATCGCCGACGCCGAGCGGTCGATCGCCCTCGCAGGGATCATGGGCGGCGAGGAGACGGAGATCTCTGAGACGACGACCGACGTCCTGCTCGAGGCCGCGAACTTCGAGCCGACCGGGCTCTGGCGGACGTCGGAGAGGCTCAGGTTGCGCACCGAGGGCTCGAATCGCTGGGAGAAGGGCGTCGACCCGTATCTCGCAGAGCAGGCGGCGAAGCTCGCGACTCAGCTCATCGTCGATCTTGCAGGAGCCCGCTGGGTAGGGCATACGGATGCGAAGGCCGACTTGCCGAATCGCCCCATCGTTCGCTATCAGCCGGATCGGGCCAGCGCGTTCATCGGTCTCGAGGTGGCGGCCGCCGAGCAGGACGACATCCTGGCGCGGCTCGGCCACGAGCGCCGCGACGGAAAGTACGTGGTGCCGACGTGGCGCGCACGCGACCTGACGCGCGAGGTCGACCTGATCGAGGAGGTCGCCCGCTTCCGGCTCGCGGACGTGCCGTTCACGCTGCCCGTCCGGCGCGAGATGGAAGGGCGCCTGAGCCGCTTCCAACGCGTTCGCCGCCGTGTCGAGGACACGCTCGCGGCGCTCGGGTTCTCGGAGGTGTACACGCCGTCTCTCGTAGAGCAGGACACGCACGCGGACGCCCTGCGGCTCCTCGAGCCGATCACCGTCGAGCTTGCGGTCCTGCGGACGGAGCTCTTACCCTCGCTGGTCGAGGCGGCGCGGCGAAACGCCGAGGTCGGGAATGCGCGGGTCGCGCTCTTCGAGGTTGCGCGCGTCTATCTGCCGCGGCGCGGCACCGAGCTACCCGAGGAGCGGGTTCGGGTCGCCGGGATCGCGGAAGATGACTTCTTCCGCGCGAAGGGCGTCGTCGAGGCGCTGCTCCGCGCCTTGCACGGCGAGGCTCTGTGGTCGCGCGGCTCGCACGAGCTGTTCCATCCCGGAAAGGCTGCGCAGATCGAGGCAGGGACCGTGGGAGAGCTGCATCCCGCGCGGCTCGACGGGACGTGGGGTGCGTTCGAGCTCGATCTCGACGCGCTTGCCGAAGCCGCGCGCGAGCCGGTCGCCTATGAGGACGTGATCACGTATCCGGAGGTTCACCAGGACGTCGCAGTCGCCGTCGGCGAGGAGATCGAGGCGCGCGCGCTCGTCGAGACGGCACGCGAGGCGGCTGGTCCGATTCTGCGCGAGGCTCGCGTGTTCGACGTGTACCGTGGCGAGCAGGTGGGGGAGGGCCGGAAGTCGGTCGCCATCCACCTCGTGTTCCAGTCTCCGGAGCGGACACTCACGGACGAGGAAGCCTCGGAGCTTCGCGCCCGGATCGTCGCGTCACTCGCGGATCGCTTCGGCGCCGAGCTCCGCACTTGACCACGCATTGGACAGGCCCCGAAGCGGGGTCTCGACAGTGGGCTACTCCCTGTTACGGATAGTTGTACGTGTCCGTATAGGTCGTCGTGGTCGTGGTCGTGCCGCTACCGGTACCGGTCGGCGGCTTGCCGCCCTTCTTGATCTGTCCTCGGATCTCACCAGCGGGGTTCTTCGCGGTGTGTACGTTCACGTAGGCGCCTCCGCCGAGGAGCGCGGTCACCGTGCGGCGGTTCACCTTCGACGTGCTGCGAGCTCCGGAGCGGCAGGGGCCGCAGAGCGCGACCAGGACGTTTCCTGCCTTGCCGGGCTTGCCCAGATGGACGTGCGCCGCGGCAGCCTTCCCCGTCAGGCCGCGAAACGTCAGGCGCCAGGAAAGAGTCCCGCCGGTCCCACGTCGCGTGAGCCCCGCGTTGAAGATGCCGCGTGCGCGCGCACTGACACCCGTTGGCCTCGGAACCTCCTTGGCTGCGCTGGCGGTTGCGGTCAACGCGAGTGCTGCGGGTCACGTCCCGTAGCGTGGTGTAGGAGCGTTTCGGACAGAGCCGGATCAACGGTCCGGCCACCGTGGCGCTCAGACTCGTCGGTTCCTGGCAAGGAGCGACGAAAGGAGCACCACGATGGCCGAG
>JACCWU010000124.1 GCA_013697465.1 Actinomycetota bacterium
GGCGCGTGCGGTCGGAGCCGCTAGGCCGACGTGGCCGCGACTCGAGGAGCGTGCTGCTGCTCCTCGAGGAAGCGCTGCGCGTCGAGTGCCGCCATCGTGCCCGAGCCTGCTGCCGTCACGGCCTGCCGGTAGACGTGATCCTGGACGTCGCCCGCCGCGAAGACGCCGGGGATGTTCGTGCGCGTCGATCCCGGCTCCGCAACGAGATAGCCCTGGTCGTCGTGGTCGAGCCAGTCGAGGAAAAGCGCGGTAGTCGGATCGTGCCCGACTGCGACGAAGACCCCATCGGCGGCGACCTCGCGCGTGTCGTCTGTGACGACGTTACGCAGGCGCACGCCGGTCACGCGTCCGTCGTCGGTTCCGAGCACCTCGTCGACGACGGAGCTCAGCGCGAACTCGATCTTCTCGTTCTCGCGCGCCCGGTCGACCATGATCGGGGAGGCACGGAACTCGTCTCGGCGGTGGACGACGATCACCTTGCTCGCGAACCGCGTCAGGAACGTCGCCTCCTCCATTGCCGAGTCGCCGCCGCCCACGACGACGACGGTCTTCTCGCGAAAGAACGCGGCGTCGCACGTCGCGCAATATGAGACGCCGCGGCCCTGCAAGAACTGCTCCGATGGCAGCCCGAGCTGACGGGCGCTGGCGCCGGTCGCCACGATGACCGCGTTCGCCCGATACTCGTCGCCTCCCACGTAGACCCGGAACGGCCGCTCGGAGAAGTCGACCCGTGTGACGTCGTCGGTGAGGAAGTCGGCTCCGAAGCGCTCCGCCTGGCGGCGGAAGTCGGCCATCATCGCAGGCCCGAGCACGCCGTCTGCGTATCCAGGATAGTTCTCCACGTCGCTCGTGATCATCAGCTGCCCGCCCCAGTTGAACCCCTCGATCACGAGTGGATTCAGGTTCGCGCGCGCGTTGTACAGCGCCGCCGTATAGCCGGCCGGTCCTCCCCCGATGATGATCACATCGCGAACGTCGCTCAAGCGTGCTCCTTCTCGTACGTTAGCCGCCCCGGAGATACCTCTATAGATACCCCGGTAGGGTACCTATGGATCAACGTCTCGAGACGGTCCGCTGTTCCCACGCTGCGGTTACGCCGCGTCACTGCCCGACGCGAGCACCTTGACCACCGGCGTGTCGGAGTCGACGAGCTCCGCGGCGGCGAGCGCGCGCGTCTGGCGCTCGATCGGCTGCAGCTCCGGCGGCGCGATGCCGGTGATGCCGTGCTTCTCGAACCGGCGCGCCTGGACGAGCACCTGGCGCTCGAGCGAGCCCACGGTCTCGTTGTACGCCTTGACGGCGCCGTCGAGCGACTTGCCGAGACGCGACACATGCGCGCCCATCGTCGCAAGCCGCTTGTAGAGCTCGCGCCCGAGATCGCTCACCTCGCGGGCGCTCTCGGCGACCGTCTCCTGCTGCCATCCGTAGTGCACGGCGCGCAGCAAGCCGATGAGGTTGGTGGGAGAGGCGGGAATCACGTTGTTCGACACCGCGAGCTCGGTCAGCGACGAATCCTGCTCGAGCGCCGCGCGGAGGAACGTCTCATCAGGGAGGAACATCACGACGAACTCGGGTGTCGAAGGCAGCTGCCGCCAGTACGCCTTCTGCCCGAGCCTGTGGATGTGCTCGCGGACATGGCGCGCGTGGTCGCCGAGCTTCGCCAGACGCACGTCCTCGGTCGCTCCCTCCTGAAAGGCATCGAGGTACGCGACGAGCGGCACCTTCGAGTCCACGACGATGTGCTTGCCGCCCGGCAGGCGCACGACGACGTCCGGCCGTAGCACGCGACCGTCCTCGTCGGTCGTGGAGTGTTGCTCCGCGAAGTCGCAGTGCTCGACCATCCCGGCCATCTCGATGACGCGGCGCAGCTGGATCTCACCCCACCGGCCGCGCACGTGTGGAGCGCGCAGCGCGGTCACGAGGTTTCCGGTCTCGGCGCGGAGCCGCTCCTGATCGGAACGGAGCTGGCGAACCCCCTCGGTCAACGTGCCATACGCCTCCTGCCTCACACGCTCGACGGTCTGGAGCTGCTTGTCCATGCGATCGAGCGACTCCGTCAGCGGCCGCACCTGCCCCGAGAGACGCGCGTCCGCGAGCTCGAGGAAACGGGCGCTATTTGCGTCCAGGGCCTGCGTCGAGAGTGCCGTGATGGTCCCGGCGAGACGTTCGTCCAGTGTCTTTCGCTCGACGGAGAGCTCTGCCCGCGCACCTGCGAGCTCCCGCTCCAGCTCCACCACCTCGTCCACGCGGCGCCCGCGCTCGGCGAGTGCGGGTCGCACGACGAGGTAGACGCCGAGTGCGCCGACGGTAAGACCGATGAATAGGGAGACGATGACCATCGGGTCGACGAACGGTAGAGAGCCGAGCGGACGGCATCGCTCGCAACCAAGGCTGAACCCGGCCGCTGCTAGTCTGGCCCGCTCGATGGCCGAGAAACCTCGCGTGAAGGCGCCGAAGAAGCGCGCCCCATCGAAGGCCGAGGCGGCGCCCGACAGGCGCCGTCTTCTCGTCATCGCCGGCGGTGGCGCGCTGCTCCTGGCGGCCGTCGCCGGCGTCTTCTTTCTGCTCGGAACCGGAGGGTCCAAGAGTCCCGAGGACGCACGCGCAGCTCTCGAGGCGGCTGGGTGCAAGCTGCAGATCGTGGACGCGCTCGCCGGCAGCCATACGATCGTCGATCCCGACGGCACGTCGAAGAAATGGAACACCGATCCTCCGACGAGCGGTCCTCACTACGGGTTCAACCCGAACGGAACGCTGGGCACGGTGATCTGGGGTGCATACGAGGAGCCGGTTCAGCTCGCACGCGTCGTCCACAATCTCGAGCACGGCGGCATCATCATCTTCTACGGCGAAGGCGTATCGCAGTCGGTCGTCGAGCAGCTGCGCTCGTTCTACGAGGGCCACGAGCGAGGCACCATGCTCGCCCCCTACCCGAAGCTCGCGAACAAGATCGCGCTTGGCGCGTGGGTCGCCGAAAGTGAGCCGGCGAAGGGCTACCTTGCGACGTGCACGGAGTTCGACGAGGACGCCTTCTCCACGTTCTTCGCCGCGTTTCAATTCAAAGGCCCGGAGCCCGTGCCCGAGAGCCAGCTCCTCCCCGGCGGCAACTAACCGGCGTCACACCTACCTAGTCGCTCGGGGGCGGAGCGCCCTCGACGCGCTCGTACAGAGCGCCGGCGATGTCCGTGACCTGGACCTCGGTCCCAGACCCGGGCGGGCCGCTCAGGGCGATCGAGTAGACGAACGGGCCGTCCGCGAACAGAACCTCGTAGGAGTCGAACGGCACGTCGTGCGCTGTTCCGACTGCTTCGATGTCCTCCGCGCTCTGGCTTCGGTGTACGCCCCGTACATCCGGGATGCCGTCCACGTCGAACTCGCTGATCCGGACGGCGCAGGTCTCCGGGCAGGGTTTTATGCTGTCGGCCACAAACCACTCGAGTGCGCTCTCCGCACCTTCCTCCGACTGAAGCTGGATTGCCGAAGAGAAAACGTGAAGGGAGTCGGGGCTGTGCGTCTCTCCGTAGAAGCGGGCGTCGATGATCGCTGCCTCGAAGCCGGCTTCCGTGAACACGTTCCGCAGTTCGTCTGCGTCCGGATCGACAGCCCGCTCGCCCAGGACGCCGATGAACTCCTCGAAGTCGACCGTCGTCTGCCGCGTCTCGACGGGGTCGGTCTTCGACCCCGTCGCGTCGGCTTCCTCGACGACCCGCTGCGCGAGAGTGATCGGCTCCGCCTCGTCCCCGCCACCGCACGCCGACAGCGCGACGAGTGCCAGGACTGCGAGGAGCGGTAGCGCCAGCCGCACGGTTCGTCGATCCTAGGGAGTGCGGCTGACTTCCACAAGGCGGCGCCCGGCGGCACGCGTCCTACACTGCACGCGCCGGGGTGGCGGAACAGGTGAGACGCGCCCGCCTTAAAAGCGGGTGTCCCCATAGGGGGCGTGCGGGTTCGAGTCCCGCCCCCGGCATCTGAGCGCGAGACGGGCGCACGGGTAGACTCGGCGCGCCGTGGCGAGCCTTCCGGAAGCGGTTGCGCATGCCCAGCTCGAGTGGGACACGCCGCTCTACCGAATGGCGGTCGCGCAGTTCGACCACGCTGTTGCGCACGCAGCCATTCCCGAGGACATCGCCGAGCGGCTGCGGTACCCGGAACGCTCGATCATCGTCAGCGTCCCGGTGCGGATGGACGCCGGCAAGCGGGTCGTGTTCCCCGGGTATCGCGTCCAACACTCCAGCATCCTCGGCCCGACGAAGGGCGGGATCCGCTATGACCTCGAGGTGACGCTGGGCGAGTGCGCGGCGCTCGCGATGTGGATGACGTGGAAATGCGCGCTGCTGCGGCTGCCGTACGGCGGCGCGAAGGGTGGCGTTCGCTGCGATCCACGCACTCTTTCCCTTGGTGAGGTCGAGCGCCTTACGCGTCGCTTCACCTCCGAGCTGCTCCCCTTCATCGGCCCGCAGCAGGACATCCCCGCGCCGGACATGGCCACGAACGAGCAGACGATGGCCTGGATGATGGACACGTACTCGATGCAGCGCGGTTACGCGGTTCCCGAGATCGTCACGGGAAAGCCGATCTCGATCGGCGGCTCGGTGTTCCGGCACGAGGCGACCGGCGCCGGCGTCGTGATGGTGGTGGCCCGCGCGTGCGACCGCCTCGGCTGGCCGCTCGCCGAGCAACGGTGCGTCGTCCAGGGGTTCGGCAACGTCGGCGGAATCGCCGCGCTCGAGCTCTTCGAGCGCGGAGCGACGGTGGTCGCCGTCTCCGACGTCTCGGGAGGCATCCATGCAGCGATCGGCTTGGACATCCACGCTCTGCAGGCTTACGTGCGAGTGCACGGCTCGCTCGAGGGGTGCGACGCCGGACGCCGAATCACGAACGACGAGCTGCTCGGGCTCGAGTGCGACATTCTCGTGCTCGCCGCCAGGGAAGATCAAATCACTGCGGAGAACGCGCCGAACGTCCGCGCGAGGATGATCGCGGAGGGCGCGAACGGGCCGACGTCGCTCGAGGCGGATGCGATCCTGAGCCAGCGGGGAATCCTGGTTCTGCCGGACATCCTGACGAACGCAGGAGGCGTCACGGTGTCGTACTTCGAATGGGTGCAGGACCTCGGGCGGCTCTTCTGGACGCGCGACGAGATCCGCGCGAAGCTCGCCGAGAAGCTCTCCGACGCATTCGACCGGGTCTGGGAGCACGCGGACGGCCGCGACGTCTCCCTGCGGACGGCCGCGCTCGTGGCCGGGATCCACGAGGTGTCCGCGGCGCTGGAGGCTCGAGGGATCTTTCCGTGAGCGTCGTTCGCGAGGCGATGGTGTCCCATCCGGGCCATCTTCCGGCGGACGCGACGGCACAGGCGGCCGGCGAGCTCCTGGGGCGGCCCGAGGTACGTGCGATCTACGTCACCGAGGACGAACGGCTCGTCGGGGTCGTCACGCGCAAGACGCTTGTTCGCGAGGTCGTCGCCGCTGGCCTCGATCCGCGGACCACGCGACTCGGGAGGATCGCGGAACCCCCTGACCATACGATCGGACCTGACGTCCCGCTCGAGGAGGCGTACCGGTTCCTCGAGGCCGAGGACGCGGAGCGGGTCCCCGTCGTCGACGAGCGAGAGAGGCTGATCGGCGTTCTCTCGCGGAGCGTGCTGCAACGCCGCCTCGCAGAGGACGAGGAGCCGGCGGACGAGGATGAGCCGTCCGAGGTTCCGCCCGCCGCGTAGACGGTTTTTCACATCGCTGCGAAGATCCGGGCGTGGCCATCTGCCAGTCGTGCGGCGAGGAGAACCCGGAGCGCGCGCGCTTCTGTCACGCGTGCGGCGCGGAGCTGGCGGAGCCCGTGTCTGCAGGCGAGGAGCGCAAGGTCGTGTCGGTGCTGTTCGTCGACCTCGTGGGCTTCACCGATCGCTCCGACCGCGCTGACCCCGAGGACGTCCGCGCGACGCTTCGTCCCTATCACCAGCGCGTCAAAGCGGACATCGAGCGGTTCGGCGGAACGGTCGAGAAGTTCATCGGCGACGCCGTGATGGCCGTGTTCGGAGCTCCAGTCGCGCACGAGGACGACGCGGAGCGGGCTGTCCGCTCGGCACTCCGGATCCTCGAGACGATCCAGGAGCTGCGCGCAGAGGGGCTCGACGTCGCAGTCCGGGCAGCGGTCACCACCGGCGAGGCGGTTGTCGCGCTCGGGGCTCGCCCGGAACGCGGCGAGGGAATCGTCGCCGGTGACGTCGTTAACACCGCCGCGCGCCTTCAATCGGCGGCTGCGGTCGGAACGGTGATCGTGGACGAGACGACGGTTCGCTCCGCGGAGAGCGCGATCGCGTTCGAGCCGCTCGAGCCCGTGGCGGCCAAGGGGAAGGTGGAGCCGATTCCCGTGTGGCGCGTCGTCCAGGCCCGAAGCCGGGTCGGCGAGGCCGAGACGGCAACCCGGACGCCGTTCGTAGGTCGCGAGCACGAACGCGCGGTGCTCCTCGAGACGTTCCTTCGGGTCGAGCGTGAGTCGGCGCCCCAGCTCGTGACCGTGGTCGGCGAGCCCGGCGTCGGAAAGAGCCGGCTCGTCACCGAGCTCCGCTCGACGCTCGATGACCGGCCCGAGGTCGTCGGCTGGCGCCACGGCCGCTGTCCGCCTTACGGGGAGGGGATCACCTTCTGGGCGCTCGGAGAGGTCGTCAAGGCCGAGGCGGGGATCCTCGAGTCGGACGATCAGGTCGAGGCGGCTGTGAAGCTTGAGCAGGCGGTCGCGGCGCTCGTGGACGATCCGTCGGAGCGGGAGTGGTTCGCGTCCCGGCTCGCACCGCTCGCAGGCGTCGACGTGGAGGGTGGAGCGATCGGGCGCGACGAGGCCTTCACCGCCTGGCGGCGGTTCCTCGAGGCGATGGCGGACAAGCGTCCTCTCGTCTTCGTCGTCGAAGACCTGCACTGGGCGGACGAAGCGCTGCTGGACTTCCTCGAGCACCTGGTCGACTGGGCAGCACCCGTCCCGCTCATCGTGCTCTCGACCGCTCGCCCCGAGCTCTACGACCGCCGGCCGGGCTGGAGCGGCGGCAAGCGGAATGCGACCACGATCGCGCTCTCACCGCTCTCCTCGGAGGAGACGGCGCGGCTCCTGCAGGGGCTTCTCGAGCGGGCGCTGTTGCCCGCGGACACCCAGGCTTCCATTCTCGAGCGGGCAGGAGGCAACCCGCTCTACACGGAGCAGTTCGCGCGCATGCTGGTCGAGCGGGGCGAAGGCGGCGAGCTCGTGCTCCCGGAGACCGTGCAGGCGTTGATCGCGGCCCGCTTGGACACGCTCTCCCCCGAGCTGAAGACTCTCCTTCACGACGCAAGCGTCGTGGGGAGGATCTTCTGGACGGGCGCCGTCGCAGCCATCGGGCAGCGAGGGCGCGACGAGGTCCTCGCCGGGCTGCGTGAGCTCGTCCGCCGGGAGCTCATCCGGCCCGCGCGCGTCTCGTCGGTCACGGGCGACGAGGAGTTCTCCATCTGGCACGCGCTCGTTCGAGACGTGGCGTACCAGCAGATCCCGCGGGCGCCGCGTGCTCGGAAGCACGCCGCGGCTGCAGCGTGGATCGAGGAGACGGCGCAGGAGCGGGTCGCCGACCATGCAGAGATCCTCGTCCATCACTACGAGCAGGCGCTCGAGCTCTCTCGCGCGGCGGGCGAGGAGCGGCCGGATCTCGAGCGCGCACTCGCCGGCTTCCTCGTCCTCGCCGGCGATCGCGCGATGCGACTGGACATCGGTGCGGCGGAGGCGGCGTACCGGCGGGCGCTCGAGCTGTCCGCGGA
>JACCWU010000050.1 GCA_013697465.1 Actinomycetota bacterium
GCTGTCGGAGAGGCGCCGACGGCATCTACTCTTGCGCCGGCACAAGGCTCTCGCTTCGCTTCGTGACGAGCGCCATCCCTCCCAGAGCGCGGATCCTGACGCTCGTGCAAGCGCAGCTCAGACGATCCGGTGTCGAGGTCGTACCGATCTTCGCTCCCGCTCGCACCTTCCTCACCACGATTCTGCCGAGTGGCGACTTCGACGTCGCGCTCTTCGGGTTTGTCAGCGCTCCGAATCCGACTGGAAATGCCATCTTCGGATGTGGTGGCGGCCAGAACTACACGGGTTACTGCCAACGCCTGGTGACGCGAGACCTCGACCAGGCTGACCGGATTCTCGATGCCCGCCAGCAGGCGCGAGTAATGAATAGAGCCGACGCCCAGATGGCGAGAGACGTCCCGGTGCTCCCGCTGAACCAAATCCCGCTCCCGACCGCCGTGAGAGACACGGTCAAAAACTTCGCCCAGTCCTTCAATCCCCTGACGAACTCGGAGAACTGGTGGCTCGCGCGCTGACATTCTGCGCGCAAAAGTCCCTAAAGGCGGCCGCTTCGCGGCCGCTGCAGCGGCGATCGTCGTCTCGCTCCTCGCCGTCTCGGGAGCGGGCGGCGCGGCCACCCAACAGACGCCGAAGCGCGGCGGCACGCTCGTCATCGGGACGAGAACAGCGAGCGAGCCGGCGTGTCTCAACGTGTTCGTCGACGCGTGCGCGGTGCCGCCGCTCCTGCTGGAACAGATCCTCCCGGGTGCCTTCGAGGTCCAGCCCGACGCGACCTTCCGGCCCGACCTCGCCCGGGCAGAGATCGTTGCGAAGCAGCCCTTCACCCTCCTCTACCGCATCCGCCCGGAGGCACGCTGGAGCGACGGCGTCCCGGTCAGCGCGCAGGACTTCGTGTTCACCTGGAAGACGCTCCGGAAGCATCAGCCGGACGATGACGAGAGCGAGCATGTCCGCAGCGTCCGCGCCCTCGACCGGAAGACGGTCAGAGTTGTCTTGCGCGCGCGCTTCGTGGACTGGCGGTTGCTCTTCGACACCATCTTGCCGCGGCATGCGCTCGCCGGGGAGAGCTTCGAGAGTCTCTGGAAGGATGCGATCGACAACCCGAAGACGCGGAGAGCGATCGGGAGTGGCCCCTTCCTTCTCGGAGCCTGGGAGCGCGGCAAGCAACTGACGTTCGTCAGGAATCCGCGCTACTGGGGACCGCATCCGGCCTACCTCGATCGGATCGTCGTTCGCTTCTTTCCTCCGGAGGACACTGCAGACGCGCTACGCCGCGGCGAGATCGACATGATCGATCCCGGTCCCGCGGTGCTGCAGGCCCAGGCGCTGGAGCTCCACCGGCAGCCTGCGCGGGGGATAAAGGTCCTCTCCACTCTCGGCAACAGCTTGGAGCACTTCGAGATCCGCCTGGGCCCTGGTGGCCATCCCGCTCTCAAGAGCCGGCTCGTGCGGCAGGCGCTCGCCTACGGGATCAACCGCGTCGCTATCGCACGAGCGGTCGGAGAGCTGACCCTCGCGAGTCCCGCAGTGCGCAAGCCGTTAGACAGCGTCGTCTTCCTGGCGAACAGCCCGTACTACCGGCCGAACTGGAGGAGCTATCGCTACCGGCCCGATCGGGCACGCCGGCTGCTCGAGCAGGCGGGCTGCCGCAGGGGAACAGACGGCATCTACGTCTGCGCCGGCGATCGGCTCTCGCTCCGCTTCGCGGCGCCTGCGGGCGTCGAGCGGAGGGAGCTCTCGGTCAGGCTCGCCCAGGCGCAGCTTCGACGCGTCGGAGTCGAAGTCGTACCTGTCTTCGCGTCTCCCAGCATCCTCTTCTCCCAGATTCTGCCAAGCGGCGACTTCGACTTCATCATATTTGGCTGGATCCTGGGGGCAATCACGCGCGGCCCCGCGGAAATCTTCGGGTGCCAGCAGCCAAGCAACTTCACCGGGTATTGCGACCGGCTCGTCACCCGCGACCTCGTCCAGGCCACGCAGATCCTCGATGACAGTCGGCGCGTAGGACTGCTGAACAAGATCGACGCGCGGCTGGCGAACGCCGTACCTGCCATCCCGCTCTATCAGGGCACTGGTCTCTTCGCCTTCAAGAAGACCGTCCGAGGCGTTGTTCCGAACGGCGCGGGCTTCGAAGCCTGGAACTCGGAGGACTGGTGGCTCGCGGAGTAGCGCTGACAGCGGCGATCGTCGGCTCCCTCCTCGCCGTCTCGGGAGCGGGCGGCGCGGGCGCGCAGACGCCGCAGCGCGGCGGCACCGTCGTCTTCGGGCCGATCTCGGCACCCCGCTGTCTCAATCCGCTCGTCTTTACGTGCGGCGATGCGATCCCCTCGTTGTTCTGGATCATCGACAAGGTCCTTACGCCGACATTCACCGTTGCTCCTGACTTCACCCTGAAGCCGACGCTCGTCTCGGGCGTGACTTACACGAAGCAGCCTCCCTTCACGGTCACGTACCACATTCGCCCCGAGGCTCGCTGGAGCGACGGAGTGCCCGTCACAGGTCAGGACTTCGTCTTCACGCACAACGCGATCCGAAGGCAGCTCGCCGCGGATCCCGGACTCGGCATCCACGCGAGGGTGCGGTCCATCCGTGCGCTCGACGCAAAGACAGTTCGAGTCGTCCTTCGTGCACGCGACGCGGGGTGGCGGAGCCTCTTTGGGATTGTGCTGCCGCGGCACGCGCTCGTCGGTGAGAACCTCCGGCGGATCTGGACCGACCGGATCGACAACCCGAAGACGGGCAGGCCGATCGGAAGCGGCCCCTTCCTGGTCGAGCGCTGGGAGCGTGGGAAGCAGCTCACGCTCGTCCGCAACCCGCGCTACTGGGGGCCGCACAGCTCCTACCTCGACCGGCTCGTGATCCGCTTCTGCCAGGCCTGCACTGCACCGCCTCCCGCCGAGGTACTCGCGGCCCTCCGGCAAGGCGACGTCGACTTCGCGCTGAGCCGGGACACCGGCATCGTCCCGGAGCTCCGGCGGATCTCAGGGACCAGAGTCCTCCCGACGCCCTCGACGGGCTGGGAGCACCTCGCCCTCCGGATCGGCCCTGGGGGCCATCCGGCGCTCCGGAGCAAGCTCGTGCGCCGAGCGCTCGCCTACGGCATCGACCGGGTCGCCATCGTTCGCCAGCTCTTCGGCGTGATCGACCCCAGGTACCAACCGAGCGACAGCGCCGCTTTTTTGAACACGAGCCGCTACTACCGGCCCAGCTGGAGCGGCTATCGCTACCGGCCCGACCTCGCTCGCCGCCTCCTCGAACAGGCAGGCTGCCGGCGCGGAGGCGACGGCATCTACGTCTGCGCCGGGGAGAGGCTCTCGCTTCGCTTTCTCACGATCGCGGGCGGCAGGCTGCGTGAGCGCGGCCTCGAGCTCATGCAGTCCCAGCTCCGGCAGGTCGGGGTCGAAGTCCGGCCCGCATTCGCCACTGGCGCTGCACTTTTCGGTCAGATCATCCCTCGCGGCGAGTTCGACGCAGTCTCCTTCGTCTTCTTCGTCACCGACCACCTCGGCAAAGACGTCTTCGGCTGCGGTGGCCCGCAGAACTTCACCGGCTACTGCCAGCGGTTGGTGACGAGCGACCTCGACCAGGCCGACCGGATCCTGGCCGCCGACCAGCAGGCCCGCGTCCTCAACAGGGCCGACCGGCAGATCGCGAAGGACGTACCGGTGATCCCGCTCTACCAGGTGCCGTTCG
Source organism: Actinomycetota bacterium (assembly GCA_013697465.1). Taxonomy (GTDB): domain Bacteria; phylum Actinomycetota; class Thermoleophilia; order Gaiellales; family Gaiellaceae; genus GMQP-bins7. The sequence continues at coordinate 3,694 of JACCWU010000050.1, forward strand.
TGCTTGCGTACCGCACGACCGTCCGGAACGTCGTCCCAGCGCCGAACAACCTCTTCTGGAACGCGGAGAACTGGTGGCTCGAGCGCTAGGCGGGCCGCAGATGCATTCATGCCTGCTAGCATGAATGTATGGCTCAGCTCACCGTTCGACTGGCTGACGATCTCGCACGCGAGGTCAAGGCGTACGCCGCCAGTCTCGGGTACAGCGTCAATAGCTGGGTCGTGGCCGTTCTCGATGCGGCAGTGAACCCGGATCTTGAAACTTCGGAGTCCGAGCGGACGCGTGCCCGGCTCGAGCGAGCCGGGCTCCTCGTCAAGACACAGGGCCGTTCCCGCGCAGCTGCGCCCGACCGGCGTCGAGTCGAACGCGCTCGGCAGGCTGCGGGAACGGGTACACCGCTGTCGCGCCTCGTCTCGGACGGGCGAGGCTGAGCGTCTATTGCGACAGCTCCGCTCTCGTCAAGCTCTACGCAGATGAGGCGGGAGCCGACGCGGTTCGCCGATTGTCGAATCTCGTCGTCTCCGGGCTCGCCAGGGTGGAGGTGCCGGCCGCGCTCTGGCGGAAGCACCGCCTTGGTGAGCTCTCCGCCGAGGACGCCGGCGTGCTGGTCGAGGAGTTCGAATGGGACTGGTTCGGCGAGCCCGAGCGCGAGCTGGGTTTCGGGGTGCTCGGCGTCACCGCCGACATCCTCGACGAGGCTGCGCGGTCGGTGGCTCGTCATCCGCTCCGAGCGTTCGATGCTGTCCAGCTCGCGTCTGCCCTCGTCACTCGGACGGCGGACCCGAGCCTGACCACATTCGCGTGCTTCGACGAGGCGCTGACCGCCGCCGCCGTCGCCGAGGGCTTCACAGTACTTCGCTGAGGCCGGACTTCCCTGAGGCTGGGCTGAGGCTTCTAGCCCGTGCCGGCGCGTGCTCGCTCTGCGTACTCGAACGCCCTGCGGAGGTCTCCCGCCTGCGCGTAGTAGTGCGCGAGCCGTTCGACGTGGTCGTCCAGCGAGTCCGCGTACAGCGACTCGAACGCCGCAGCGATCCGCGCGTAGAGCTCGCGCTTCCGGGTCGGCGTCAGTGTCGAGAGCGCGGCGTCGTGCAGCAGGCCGTGCGTGAACGAGCACTCGAAGACGGGATACCGGCGAACCTCGCGCACGATCTCGGCGCGAAGGAGCGCGGTGAGACCGTCGCCCACATCGGCCTCCGCGACGTTCTCGAGCACGGCGACGGGGAACGTGCGGCCGATGGCAGCGGCCGTGGGGGCGAGCTGCCGCGCTCCCACGGGCAGTCGGTCGATCCGGGCCACGAGGAGGTTCTCGAGTGCGGGAGGGAGAAGATCGGCGCGCACCGTGACCGTCCAGGTCCTCCCGCGAGGCTCGAGGCCTCCCTCGAGCAGCGCCCGCGCGAGCTCCTCGACGTAGAGGGGATTCCCCTCGGCCTCCCGAACGAGTCCCATGCGCATGACCGCGTCGACCTCGCTGCCGAGGATCACCGACAGCATCTCCTCGGTGGCCTGATCCGACAACGGGTTCAGGGAGATCTCGGTCGTTCGATGTCCGTGGTCCCCTAGCGCGCGCAGGCGGAGCATCGCGCCTTCCGAGCCGGGCGCATGCTCGGCCGTAAGGATGACTGCGACCGGTGCGCGCTCCGCGAGGTCGAGAACCGCCTCGGCCAGCTCTCGAGTGGCCGGGTCGGCCCAGTGCACGTCCTCCAGCGCGACGACGACCGGCCGTTCCCGCGCGAGCGCCTCGAGCCAGTGGATGTACGCCTCCCGGATCTGGTCGGGGTCTCCGGCGTCGTCCGGCCCGTCGATCCGGATGCGCAGAAGCCGTCCGAGAGCGGGGAGCTCCCGCTCGAGATCGTTGCCGAAGAGCGCGCCGAGTCGCGCACGCGCCTTTGTCCGGACGGCGATCTCCGGCTCGCCGATCTCGGAGCCCAGCCACCCGAGGAGCGCTTCGACGAACGGCCAAGCCGTGAGTCCGCCGTACGAGAGGCAGTTGCCCTCGAGCCACGTCACGCGATCGCCTGCAAGCGCGCGCAGCTCTCCGACCAGACGCGTCTTGCCCATCCCGGGGTCGCCGAGAAGAAGAACGATCCGCCCACGTCCGGCGACGAGATCCCCGAGCGCGCCAAGAAGCAGAGTCATCTCGTCATCTCGGCCGGCAAGCGGCGTTGCTCCCTCCTCGCTCGCGCGAGCCCTCGGCCCGACGAGACGCGATGCCGTCACGGGCGCCTTGCGCCCCTTCACCTCGAGCTCGCCGAGAGCCTCGAACACGAAACGGTGCGAGAGGCGTCGCGCGGTCGCGTCGCCGACCGCGATCGTGCCCGGCTCGGCGAGCGACTGCAGGCGCGCCGCGACGTTGGTCGCGTCCCCGAGGGCGACCGCTCCCGGCTCGGCCGCACCGACCTGGCCCACGGCAGCCTGGCCGGTGTTGATCCCGACCCGGACGGCGAAATCTGCGAGCCCCCAAGCTGCCTCCACGTCATGGGCGTACTCGGCGACGAGCTCGAGGATGCGGAGGCCGGACCGCGCGGCGCGCTCGGGATCGTCGTCGTGGGCGGCGGGCACGCCGAAGTACGCGCAGATCCCGTCCCCGGCGTAAGCCTGCACCATGCCGCCGTACTCCTCGACGGCGCGGCTCATCATGGTCACGCACTCGCCGACGAGCGCCTTCACCTCGTCCGGCTGGAGCCGCTCGCCGAGCGCCGTCGAGCCGACGATGTCCGCGAAGAGGACGGTGACGGGGCGAACCTCGTCGTCCGGGATCGGCGCGTCGGTCATGGGCGGAAGTATGGAGACGACGTTGCGGATGTCACGTTCGTGTCGGAGACTGGGGCCGTGGACTCGCCGCTGCTCGCCGATCTTCCGCCCGAGGACGTGCGCGAGCTGCTCTCGATCGCCCGCCGGCGGACGTTCGAGAAGGGCGAGGTCGTCTTCCACCGGGACGACCCCGCCGAGTCGCTCCATCTGATCGCGCGGGGCCGGTTCGCGGCTCGGCTTACGGCGGAGCTCGGGGACAGCGTGCTGCTCGAGGTTCTCGGCCCCGGCCAGTCGTTCGGTGAGCTCGCGCTGCTTCTCCCCGACGCGCGGCGCTCCGCGACCGTCTCCGCGCTCGAAGACGGCGAGACGCGCTCGGTCTTCCGGGGCGACTTCGCACGTCTGCAACGGAGTCACCCGGGGGTCAAGGACGTGCTCCTACGGCTCCTCGCCGAGCAGCTCCGTCGCGCGAGCGATCGCATCGTCGAGGCGCACTACCTCGACGCGGAGTCGCGCGTGCGTCGCCGTCTCGTCGAGCTCGGCGACGTCTACCGCACCGACAGCGGCACGGCCGCAGTGCCGCTGACACAGGAGGACCTTGCGGCGATGGCGGGTACTTCCCGCGCGACAGTGAACAGAGTGCTGCGCGACGAGGAGAAGCGCGGCGTCGTCGCGCTTGCGCGCGGCAAGATGTCGGTCCTCGACGCCGACGACCTCCGGCGTCGCTGCCGTCTCGATCGGAGCTGAGCTGGGCGAGCTCCACAAGGTGCGATAGGTACAACCAGGCCGCACTGTTGGCACCAATGCGACACATGTTGTCCGCGAGCGTTGCTGTCGTGGCGGAGGGTGAGATCCCCAGGTGGGATACGCAGCTGATACCTGCAGTGACCGGCTAATCACCGGTTCCGGTTCGAGTCCGGCGCCCTCCGCCCAACCTTCTCCGAGCTACGATGGGATCAGGTGTCAGCTGCGTGCGGGGTGATTCCCGCTTCACCAGTGAGACGACCCGCGTCCGGGTCGTCTCTTTTTGACTAACGCGAGAGGTCGTCCAGGATTCCGCCGAGCAGTCGGTAGAAGCGCGCCGTGCTCGAGACGCTGAGCCGCTCGCCCGGCGCGTGCGGCCCCTCCACGTTTGGCCCGATCGAGATCATCTGGACGCCCGGGAGCTTGCCGCCGATCACTGCGCACTCGAGCCCACCGTGGACGACCTCGAGCTTCGGCTCCATGTCGAAGAGGCGCGCGTATGCGTCGCGAGCGGTGGCGAGAAGCTGCGAGTCGAGCTCGGGTCGCCACGGCGGGTACGAGCGCAGGATCTCGACGTTCGCACCTGCGAGGCGCCCGCCCGCTTCGATCGTCGCGACGACGTCCTCGAGTGCGGTCGCGTTCGCGCTTCGGATCATCGACGCGAGCGTGAGCACGCCGTCGCCGACGCTCGCCACGTTGAAGCTCGTGCTCGTCTCGACCGTTCCGGGAAGCGATGGGTTCATCGCAATGACGCCGCTCAGAGTGACTGCAACGAGATCGAGCGCGCGGGACGTGGTCGCGTAGTCGGCGGCCTCGACTGCTGGCTCACGCCGCTCGATCGCCAGCTGCGCCCCGCCGTCGGTGACCGAGTACTGCTCCTGGAGCGCCGCGACCTCGGACTCTGCCCAGCTGCGAAACGACGCCTCGGCCGCGGGCCGTAGCGTCACCACCGCGGCCGCCTCGCGCGGGATCGCGTTTCGGCTCACGCCCCCTTCGAGGCCGACGAGTCGAAACGACACCTCGTGCCGCGCGCGGGATAGGACGCGGCCCAGCGCCTTGATCGCGTTGACGCGCCCGCTCGCGATGTCTCCCCCCGAGTGGCCGCCGCGGAGCCCTGACAGCCGGACCTCGAGCGTCAGGTCGCTCGCCGGCACGGGCGCGGCCTCGAGAGGCAGGCGCGCGAACGTGTGCGCGCTCCCCGCACAGCCGATCGTGATGCCTGCATCGCTTGTGCCGTCGAGGTTGAGCAGGATGCGTCCCGAGACGAGCGCCGGGTCGAGCGCCTTCGCCCCGTCGAGCCCCTGCTCCTCGGACACGGTGAAGAGGAGCTCGAGGGGACCGTGCGCGATCTCCGGATCGTCCGCTGCCGCCATCGCACCCGCGACCCCGATCCCGTTGTCCGCGCCGAGCGTCGTGCCCTCCGCGAGCACCCAGTCGCCGTCGCGGACGACGCTGATCCGCCCCTCGCGCGGGTCGTACGGGCTCGACGGATCGCGCTCGCACACCATGTCCAGGTGCGCCTGGAGGACGACGGTCTGCGGGCTCTCCCGGCCGGACGAGGCGGGAACCTGGATGACGACGTTTCCTGCCGCATCCACGTTCGACGCGAAGCCTCGCTCTCCCGCCCAGGCCACGACGTGCGCGCGGGCGGACTCCTCCTGCTTCGGGGGACGGGGGATACGAGTCAGCTCGAGGAAGTGCTCCCAGACGAGGCGCGGCTCGAGCTGTGTCAGGTCACTCGTCACCGCCGCAGCGTCAGTGCGGCGCCGGCGAAGAGGAGCGCGATCCCCAGCAGGCGCGGCCACGTCACCGCGATCCGCTCGACTCCGAACCAGCCGTTCCGGTCGATGATGGTCGCGAGGCTGAACTGGGCCGCAATGAGCACGGCCGTCGTCGCGACGATGCCGATGCGCGGCCCTGCGACGGTGATCGCCAGGATGATGAGGGCGCTCATCACGCCACCGAGCAGCATCCACTTCGGGGAGCCGAGTGCCTCCCCGACTCCCGCCAGCGACCGGCGCGCGGCGAGCAACACCGTTAGCGCGACCACTCCCCCGATGAGCGACGCCGTCGCGACCGCTTCGATGCTGCCGACACGATCGCCGAGGCGACCCTGCACTGCGATCTGCACCGCGCCGCCGAAGCCGGCGGCGAGCGCGAGGAGGGCTGCGACTCCGGTCGAGCTCATGCGCGGACGCTATACGCTGCCCGCGTCTGCGACGAAGGGAGAGCGAGTGGTCCGCGCGATCATCCTGTACGACTCCGAGCCGGATCCCGACCGTTACCGGCAGCACGTCGACGAGTTCGGCTCAAAGGTCTCATGCTCGGCGTTCCGACACGGAAAGATCTTCGGATCGCCGTTCGGCGAGCCCAAGTTCCGCTATTACGCGGAGTTCGAGTGGAAGGACATGGATGCCTTCAAGGAGGCGGCCAGCTCCGAAGAGTTCGCTGCATCGGGAAAAGACGCGATGGCGATGGGCATTCCGTTCATCGTCCAATTCGCCGAGGTCGAGTAGGTGGCGGAGCCGACTCACCCGCGGCCGCGCGATCCCGCGGAGCTCGGGTTCGAGTCGATCGTGTACGAGAAGGCGCCACCGCGCGCGACGATCAGGCTCAATCGGCCGGACGTTCTAAACGCGTTCGACTTCCGGATGCTGCGGGAGATCGCCCGCGCGTGCGAGGACGCTTCATGGGACGACGACGTGCGCGCGGTGGTCGTTACCGGTACCGGGCGCGCGTTCTGCGTCGGCGCGGACCTGCGCTCATGGGACGAGGACTACCTCGGCAAGCCGAAGGAGTATTGGAAGTGGTTCGGGGCGTTCAAGGACGCCCACGACCGGCTGCGGGAGATCGGCAAGCCGACGATCGCGCGGATCAACGGGATCGCGGTCGGCGGAGGGAACGAGCTGCAGATGGCCTGCGACCTGGCGGTGATGGTAGAGAGCGCGTTCATCCGCCACGTCGGCCTCGAGCACGGTTCGGTGCCTGCCGGGGGCGCGACGCAGTGGCTCCAGCTCATGGTCGGCGACCGCCGCGCGCGCGAGATCGTCTTCCTCTGCGAGGAGGTACCGGCTTCGCAGGCTGCCGAATGGGGGCTCGTCAATCGCGCGGTGCCCGAGTCAGAGCTCGACGGCGTCGTCGACGAGTGGGTTGCGAAGCTCAGCACGAAGCTTCCTCAGACCACGCGTTATGCCAAGCAGCAACTCAACGTCTGGCGCGACCTGGCCTGGCACCAGACGGTTGGGCATGCTCGCGACTGGCTGTCGCTTTCGATGCTCGGGGACGAAGCGCAGGACGCGGTGCGCGCATTCCTCGAACGGAAGAGGGGGTGACTATGGCTGACGAGGTGCTCACTGCCCGCGAGGGAGCGGTGCTCACGATCACGCTCAACCGGCCGGACGTCTTCAACGCCTTCAATCGCGAGCTGCACGACGCGCTGGCAACTGCCTTGGCCGAGGCAGCGGATCCCGAGGTGCGCGCCGTCGTCATCACCGGGGCAGGGCGTGGCTTTTGCTCGGGACAGGACCTGAAGGAGTTCCAGGAGCTCAGCGGCACGATCCGGGAGCGTCTCGAAGAGACGTATCACCCGAACATTCGCGCGATTCGCGCGCTCGAGAAACCAGTCCTCGCGGCTGTGAACGGTCCGGCTGCTGGCGCAGGCTTGTCGCTCGCGTGCGCAAGTGACGTGCGCATCGCCTCGACCAACGCGACCTTCGTGCCCGGGTTCGTCGGGATCGGGCTCGTACCCGATTCCGGTGGCACGTGGTTCATCCACCGGCTGCTCGGGTTCGCACGGGCGTTCGAGTGGATGATCTCGAACCGGCGGTGGAGTGCGGATGAGGCTCTGGCGCACGGTCTCGTCTCGGAGGTCGTGGCGCACGAGCGGTTCGAGCAGCGGACGACCGAGCTCGCCGAGTGGTACGCAGCGCTGCCCACACGCGCCGTCGCAGGTACGAAGCAGCTCTTCGAGCATGCGTACACGGCGTCGCTCGAGGAGCAGCTCGAGCTCGAGGCGGAGCTCCAGCAGGCGGCGACGGGGAGCGAGGACTTTCGCGAGGGCGTCCAGGCGTTCCTCGCGAAGCGCCTGCCCGCCTTCCGCGGCCGGTAGCGAGTCGACAGGAAGCGGCGCTCGCGCGTACGACGATGGTCTCTGACACCGGAATCAGCGCGGTCGACTACCACACGGGCGGCGAGCCCTTCCGAATCGTCACCGGTGGCGTGGACCTCCCTCGTGGCGACACGATCCTCGACAAGCGCCGCGACGCGCTCGAACGGCTCGACCACATCCGTCGGCTCCTCGTGTACGAGCCCCGCGGGCACGCCGACATGTACGGGTGCTTCGTGGTCGAGCCGGACGACGAGGGCGCGGACCTCGGCGTCGTCTTCTTCCATAACGCTGGCTACTCGACAGCCTGCGGCCACGGAACGATCGCACTAGTGACCTGGGCGCTCGACGAGGGGATCGTGGAGCGACAGGAAGGAGAGAACCACGTCGTCGTGGACGTACCTTCTGGGCGTCTGGACGCGTGGGCGCACGTCGACGCCGGCCGTGTGCGCTCCGTCCGGTTCAGGAACGTCCCGTCCTACGTCTGGGCCGAGAGTCTGGAGATCGGCGGTCGCGCGATCGACATCGCGTTCGGCGGTGCGTTCTACGCCTCGCTCGAGGAGCGCGTCGAGCCACGGGAGCTACCGAGGCTCATCGAGCTCGGGCGCGAGCTCAAGCATGTGATCGAGGCGAAGCACGAGGTCGTCCACCCGCTCGAGCCCGAGCTCCGGGACGTCTACGGCGTGATCTTCTGGCAGGACGAGGGCGAAAGCCCGCTCACGCAGCGCAACGTCACCGTCTTCGCGGACGGAGAGGTCGACCGCTCGCCCTGCGGAAGCGGCACGTCCGCGCGCCTCGCGCTGCTCGATCGCTCCGGCCGCCTTCCGCGCGGCGAGGAGCTGCGGCATCTGAGCATCGTGGAGTCGGAGTTTCGCGGGCGAGTCGTCGACGAAGCAGACGTCGCAGGGTTCCCCGCGGTCGTCACCGAGGTCGAGGGATCCGCGTACCGCACCGGAACCCACGTTTTCCAGCTCGACCCGGACGATCCGCTCGGCGAGGGCTTCCTGCTCCGTTAGCGCGCCGAGCGGGTATCACTACCGGATCGCCAGCGATCTTCTTCCGCCGAGATACTCCTCACCGACGCTCCTTGCGCGCGGCGGGATGGGCGAGGTGTACCGCGCCACCGACACGGTGCTGGGACGCACGGTCGCCGTCAAGCTGCTCTCGGAACGCCACGCGGACAATCCGGACATCCGGAACCGCTTCGAGCGGGAGGCGCTCGCCGCCGCGCGGCTTTCGGGCGAGCCCAACGTCGTCACGGTCTTCGACGTCGGCGAGCAGGAGGGCCGCCCGTTCATCGTGATGGAATACCTCGACGGCGGATCCGTCGACGACCGTCTCCGGCAGGGACGCGTCGAACGTGAGCAGGCTCTGCAGTGGCTCTCGGAGACGGCGCGAGCCCTCGATTCCGCGCATGCGCAGGGCGTGGTTCACCGCGACGTCAAGCCTGCGAACCTCATGCTGGATCGCGATGAGACCATCCGGGTGTCGGATTTCGGCATCGCGTCCGCCGCGGGAATGGACACGCTGACGCTTCCTGGAACCGTCCTCGGAACCGCCGGGTATCTCTCGCCTGAACAGGCGCGAGGGGAACCCGCGACAGCCGAGAGCGATCGTTACGCGCTCGGGGTCGTTGCCTTCGAGCTGCTGACCGGCCGTCGGCCGTACGCCGGCGAGACTCCAGTGACCGAGGCGCTCGCTCACGTCAACGCCGCGATTCCGAGCGCCTCGACGATCGATCCGGAGCTTCCGACCGAGGTCGACCGCGTCTTCGCGCGGGCCCTGGCGAAGAACCCAGCCGATCGCCCCTCGAGCTCCGCCGAGCTCGCGCGCGAGCTTCGCGGCGCCCTCGAAGAAGCGGTCGAGCCGACGCTCGTCACCGCACCCGCCCCGGTCGCCGCACGCCCCCCGGCGGCGGTGCAAGTGCGCCACCACCGCAAGCGCCCGTCCGCGATGGCGTACGCGGTCGTCGCCGGCATCGTGCTCCTCGTGGGGTTCGGCGTCGCCGCAGTGATCGGCGCTGCGACCGGCGACGATCCCCCCGGTCGAACGCAGCCGCGCGAGACTACGCGCCCGACGACGACGACCGACCAGACGACTACAAGCGAGATGACTACGGAGGAGACGACGACACGGGAGCCCCCATCGCCGCCCCCTGACGACGGCGTCGCTCTGGCGAATGCCGGCTTCGCTCGCATGCAGGCCGAGGACTACGCCGGCGCGCTTCCGTTGCTCGAGCGGGCGGTCGCCGCCCTTTCCGGCGTCGGGACGCTCGCGGAGGCGTACGCGAGCTACAACCTTGCGTTCACGCGCTTCGCGCTAGGGGAGTGCAACGGCGTTGTCGAGCTCCTCGACCGCTCGGAGCAGGTACAGGGGCATCGCTCCGAGATCGACCGGCTGCGGCGAAGCGTGGAGCGGGAGTGCGACGGCAAGCCGGGCAACGGGAAGAAGGACGAAGAAGAAGACGGCTAGCGGAGCTTCGAGAGGATCTCGTGCTCTTCGGGGAAGCGGCCTTCAGCCTGCTTCGAGAAGAGAAGCGCGCCGTCCGCAAGGACGTCGAACTGGCTTTTCGACCCGGGGATGGCCATCGCTTCGAGGCCGAGCTTCGACGTGATCTCGCCCGCGAGACTCGCGGCGCGCGTGTCGTAGCCGCTTCAGGTGGGGCAGTAGTGGATCTCGACCATCGTGGGCAACACTACCGGCTCGCTAGAGTCCGAAAACGATGGCGATCGTCTTCGAAGTCGAGCACGCAGGGTGCGAGAGTTGCGCTGCGAAGGTGAGCAAAGCGCTCGCAGATCTTGGGCCGGTTGCCGCGATCTCGATCGACGAAGCGGCCGACTCGGCGACGGTGACGCTCGCCCGCGACTCAAGCGCGACGGAGGACCGGATCAACACCGCACTCGCCGACGCCTCGCACGGCAGCGGCCACGCTTACCGTGTCCGGGCGGGCTCCTGGCGGGCGGGGGTCTAGCGCACCGACTCGACTCTTCCGGTCACGCGCGCCGCGCGCGGATGATCGCGCAGACGGCGATCCGGTCGAGTCGATCGGTCGGGATCAGCCGGCGCATCGTCTCGAGCAGCTCCTCGGTGAAGAGCGGGTAGAGGGCGCAGTCGTCGATCCCCAGGGGTTGTCGTTCGAGGACCTCGATGCTCACGAAGCCGGCCCGGTTGAGCTTCTTGACGAAGTCACGCTCCGTCAGCGCGCCTGCGACTCAGCCCGCCCAGGCGGCCGGGTGCGTGAGCACCTCGGGTGGCAGTTCCTCCTCGTCGACTGTGAGATCGGCGACGCACAGCTCGCCCGCCGGCCGCAGGACGCGGGCGCATTCGGCGAGCGCCCTCGCCTTGCGGGGCGAGAGGTTGAGCACGCCGTTCGAGATCACACAGTCGACGCTCGCGTCCGCGAGCGGAATCGCCTCCATCTCGCCCTCGAGCGTCTCGATGGTGTCCAGCCCCGCTTCCTTGGCCGCGGCCGCGGTCCGCTCGAGCATCTCCGGCAGGAAGTCGAGCGCGAGCACGCGGCCCGCCGGTCCGGTCTTCCGGGCAGCCAGAATCGAGTCGATCCCGGATCCGCAGCCGAGGTCGAGCACGGTGTCGCCCGGCCGGATGCGCGCGTGACGGAGATGGTTGCCGACACCGAGCGCGCGCTCGATGGCGACGGCGGGAATGCCTTCGAGCTCGTCGTGCCCGTAGAGCTTCTCCGCGACCGCGCGGCTCCCGCCGTCGATCGCCGCGTAGGCCTCGCGAACGAGCGCGCGAATCTCGTCCTGGTGGAGCAGGTCCTGGCTCATGTCTGCCCGAGCTCGTCGAGGGTGGCCGTCAGTCGCGCGCGCACAGCCGGAGGCAGCTCGTCGTCCGCATGTGAGCCGAGGAAGCGCCGCAGCTTCTCGGCGAACTCGAGCTCTCCGCAGCACCGGCGGCAAAAGCTCAGGTGTTCCTCGACGAGCTCCCGTTCCGACTCCTCGACGATCCCGTCGAGGTAGTCCCAGAGCTGCTTGACCGCCTCGGCGCACGTGATCACGGTCGCGCACCCTCCTTCAGGAGATCGTTCGCCTCTGCGTAGCTCCACAGCTCGCGCTCGAACAGCTTTCGTCCGCGGTGCAGGCGCGCGAGCATCGTCCCGAGCGGGACGCCGAGCATGAAGGCGACCTCCTTCACGTGGTACCCGAACATGTGCACGAGGACGAGAGGCACGCGGTAGAGCTCCGGAAGCAAGGCGAGCACTGCGCGGACGTCCTCGCTCCCGAACTGGTGCAGGAAGTCGAGGTGAACGGAGTCCGAATACGGGAAGGGATCCTCGTCCGCGATCTTGCGGAAGAGCGAGAACTCGTCCACCTCGCCGAGCTCGACTTCCTCGACGCGCGGCCCGCGGGCGCGCCAGTGGTCACGACAGCAGTTGACGAGGATGCTCGTGAGCCACCCGCCTCCTGCCTGCTCGTTCTCGAGCTGGGCGAAGCTGCGGTACCCGTGAAGCAGGCACTCCTGGACGACATCCTCGGCCTCGTCGCCGACGAGGCGGCGGGCGACCGAGTAGAGACGCGGGAGCTCGCGCTCGACGAGCGCCCGGAATCGGTCGACGGACTCGCGCTCGATCTCGGTCGGTACGTGCTCTCGCACAACTCCACTACCTCGAAGAGACGTCACGGGACGCGACGTTATTGCATCGCCTGCGAGAGGCAATAGCCTCGACCGGCGGAGCGTCTCTTACGCCGAGGGGGTCACACAGAAAGGAGTGCACGTGAGCAGCATCTCGACGCGAGATTCCACCGCTGCCGGGCACGCCGACTCGTCCGCGCTGAGACTCGGAACCGGCTTGATGAAGCTCGGCGCCGCTGCGTTCGTCGGCTACGCCGTCATCTTCTTCGTTCGCAACTTCACCGACAGCTTCCTCGAGCTCGGCATCGGGCCGGGCGAAGTCAGTGTCGGCAAGGATCAGATCCAGCAGTTCAGCCCGTCACTCTACGACTACATCAGCCACCTGCACATCGCAGTCTCCGGGTTCATCGCGGCGACGGGCGTCGCGGTCGTCTTCTTGAGCTGGTTCGGGGTGCGACGCGGCCACATGTGGGCCTGGGTCGGCGCGGTTGCCGCGCCGGTGCTCGGCCTCGCGGTCGCGCTCCCCGCGCACTATCCGTACGGGTTCGACACGATCGGGCACCTCGGGTTGATCTACCTTGCGACCGTGATCTTCGTCGCGGGCGCCCTGCTGTCGCTCAAGGGCCTGCGAGAGACAGGGAGCTGATCGTGGATCCCGATATCGGGATCGACGTCGGGCTGCTGAAGTCGGAGATCCGGAAGACGTACGCCGCCGTCTCACAGGAGCCGGAGAAGGACTTCATCTTCCCGACCGGGCGGGCGTGGGCCGAGGATCTCGGGTATCCGCCCGAGCTCGAGCAGGTTCCCGCCGCGACCGTGGAGTCGTTCGCCGGCGTCGCGAATCCGTTCTCCCTGGGGCGGCTCGAGCCCGGCGCACGCGTTCTCGACCTGGGCTGCGGGGCGGGCACGGACTCGCTCATCGCTACGCTCATGGTCGGGCGTGAGGGAGCCGTGACGGGGATCGACATGACCCGGGAGATGCTCGAGAAGGCGAAAGCCGGGGCCACGGAGCTCG